>CACSIN010000016.1 GCA_902705835.1 BD1-7 clade bacterium | reverse complement strand
ATATAAAATAATAATTAGATTGTATTGATGATGTCGAATAGAAATTTCCAATAAAATACTAGTATGAAAAGTAATGTTTTTTTTCAGAAAGGCGGCTACTGAATGTTATCCAGCCCGTTAAACAGTGTCTTAAGCCACCCAATGTCTTCGGGGCCGAGATAAGCAGCATCATGTTGCTTTTTATCTGAATAAACATCCTGGTATACATGCCATATTGCTGTTTCGGTCAAATAACGCCAGTTGATATTTTCGAGCTCAGGCAGCGAACCGTCGGCAAGGTTTGGGTCAACCAGCGGGTCGTGTTGTTCCGCGTTGGTTCGTAGACAAAACTCGAGTTCCTGTAATATCGGATTAATAAGACGCAGGGTTGTAGCTTCAGAAAACTCTCGGGCAACCCGTTTTTCAGCCTTTTTGATGTCTCCTTTCAATTGCCATTTACTCAGCTTTTCGCCAAGCGGCCGAATGCCATGTTTATTGAGCAGGCCTGCTGGGCCGGGTAATACGGCCTTAATGGCAATACCCGCGCCGACTAAGGGATTAACCAACGCGGTTAACCCACCCACTAACAGCATGCCATAGGTCAAACGACTGTCTAGCGTGTCAATACTGTTCGCTAAGTCTTCCAGTGAGTTGGTTTCTATCTGTTTTCTTTCTTCAGCAATTTCTTTTGCGCAGGCAATCATATATTCGCGCAACGCAACTTCTGCAGAGGGTGTCGCAAAGTGAAAAACCCGCCGCTTGGGCAGGTCATTGATGTCAGGAATGGTTTCAGGCAAACAACGCATTGTATGCAATGCAAATTTATAGGGTGACAACATAAAGGGCACGACAAAATAGTGTTTTTCATCGTACTGCTGTTCATCCGTCGGTAACGATTTTTCAACGGACATAAATATCGGTAAGCCATTGACGCGCTCAACAACCATCGACACACCAGAAGACACACCGTTTTTCGCGTGTGCTGCCAGCCCCGATAGGGACCCGATACCTTTTTTAATATGTTCTTTCATGATGAATACCCACTGCGAGACAACGTGGCCAACAAAACCGGAGCCTGCGTGGTCGTTCTGATATTGACGTTTTTCAATTGTAATCACTGGTGAACGATGACGCATTAGCAAATGCTAAGGCAATGCTGCTACGAATTCAGTAACCTGATGGCGTTCATTTAATGGATGCCGATGTATGGGCGAGTTTGACTTATATTTACGAGTATTTGCATTGAGGGGGCTCGACCCTTTTCGATAACTTACCGCGAGATAGCGATCATCGCCGTAGTGCCTAACGACCAATCTCTCCGGTTATTGTGTGCTGCATACCAATCAATAAATCGTAATGTGGTTAAATATGCAAATGAGAACAGTTAACATTTGCATAAATGTTTTTGTTTGAGTAAATTCCCCCCCCTAAATCAACTTAGGGGTATAGATATTATGTTGATCCGCTTTGCTACTACATTCACATCATTAGCGTTAGCCACGAGTGCTGCCTACGCGAATGACACCACCGAACAGTCGAACCAAGACGCTTCTCGTACCAAGGTAATCGTTGAAGAAGTTATTGTTACAGGCCAAAAAGTCGAACGTTCACAAATGGATACTGTAACCAGTGTTTCTGTGATTTCGGGAGAGGCCATCGACGACGCAACCGGGCTTGATGATTTCTACGATATACTGGAACGCATGCCCAACGTCGCGCGTAACGGTAGCTTCGATTTTTCTATCCGTGGAATCTCGGGTAATGGCCCGACCAATGCAAACAATGGTGCAAGCACTATTGGCGTGTTTCTCGATAACAGCACGCTAACTGCCCGTTCGTTGCAAGCCGGTGCATTAAGTACTTGGGATGTTGAAAGCGTTGAAGTATTGCGTGGCCCACAGTCAACAACATCCGGGCGTAATTCGTTGGCAGGCGCCATTTATATCAACACGCGTGATCCGGAGTTTAATTACGATGGCAAGGCGCGTGCATCCTACGGTGAATACAATACCTACCAAGTCGCTATTGCTCAGAACGTTGCTGTTACTGATTTTATGGCGTTTCGTCTGACGGCTGACCGTCAACATACCGATAACTTTGTTGAGAATAAAACCATTGATGGCAACGATTGGGATCGTGAAACCAATACGTTGGTCCGTGGTAAGTTGTTGTTCACATTACCGGGTGACGGCGATCTTTTGTTTACGGCCAGTAACAGCAAGTTTGGAGATTATGGTGATGACGGTGTTATCAATAATGTTGAAGACCGCGTCAATATTTTCAATACACCAACTACGTGGTTTACCGATGTTAATAACTACAGCATCGAGTATACACAGCCACTGACGGACGTTCTGTCGTTCTCATCGAATACCGGTTATGTGGAGTCAACGTTTGATCGCGATAGCGATGCTGATGGGCAAGCTGGTGAAGCCAATCTGAAGCAGGATTCGATTGAAGATAACTTTAGTCAGGAATTTTTGCTTAACGTACAAGCGGATAATTTACGTGCGGTTATTGGCCTCTGGTATGCCAATGGTGCGTTGGACGACAGTTATTCAACACGTGATTCTTTGGTTGATGCGGATGAGGGTGGCCCGATTCCAGCGGTGTTACTCGATTTTTCTAATGAATCGCGCGAAAACTACGAAAACGCAGCGTTATTTATGGATTTTGATATCGTTCTGTCGGATTACTTCACGTTATTGACGGGTTTACGTGCGGATTATGAGCGTCGTGAATCACGCATTCTATCGTCGGGTGAGCGTAAATCTTCAACAGGCATTCCGCAGGCTGATGCGGTGATTGATGCACTGATCTCTTCACAGGCAGGTGTCTCTCGTGGTGCAAGTGACTCGTTTAATCTGCTGCCAAAATTGGGTTTTAACCTGACGTGGAATGACGATTTGACGACCGGTTTTGTCGTTCAGCGTGGCTATCGCCCGGGTGGCGTTAGCCTTAATGTGTTGCGTTCGCAAGCTCATGAATACGATGCAGAATTTACCACCAACTATGAATTTTCGATGCGCGCAGAGTTTTGGGATGACCGTGTCTTGCTGACAACCAATATTTTCTACACAGACTGGCAAAACCAGCAGGTAAATGTTGAGGGTGAAGGTGGTCGTTTTGATTCGATGATTGTTAATGCAGGTAAATCGCACCTCTACGGTTTTGAAATGACCTCGAGCATCTTATTGATGGATGGCTGGACACTGGATGCCGGCATCGGGTTTACCAATACCCGGTTTGACGAATTCGCAGAGCCAAGCGTGGGTACCGATTATGCGGGGGACGAATTCCCAGGTGCACGTAAAGCGACACGTAACATTGGTACGACCTACCGGAATCCAAACGGTTTTTTCGTGAGTGCTAACGCCAGTTATGGCAGCTCGGGCGCACCGCGTCTCGGTACCGATCTGACCTTGGATGATTATGAATTGATCAATGTTAAAACAGGGTATGAAGCCAAACATTGGGCAGCCTATGTTTACGCAAACAACGTATTGAATGAAGAGTATGTGTTAGAGCGCTATGAAACGAGTCAGTTTGGCGATGCTGTTTTAGGTGCACCTCGTGTCGTTGGATTAGTGACTGAGTTTAACTGGTAGCGGATTACTCTAGAAAACGAAACAAGCAAAAACGTGAAAACACGATAGCAATATCGGTTTTCGCGTTTTTCGTTTGTCAGGCTACAACCGTATAGAGAATACAATGATGAATAAACAGCGCTGGCGTTTTGTGCTGGCTGGCCCCGTCGTTTTTATCGCTGCGATTGCGGTGATGAGCGGTGCTGCCGTATGGATGCCATCCGGCGTAGCCGGTGTTAACAATATTGTATTGCCGCTGGCGCTGTTTCCCGCTATTTGGGCAGTGCTTTTTTTCTATGTCTGTCTGACAGAAAACCTCAAGCGTGCAGGCTTGATTACGGGTTTGTTGTTGATCGCCAACGTGGTGTTGGTTGTTGTCGATGTGATGATTCAGCGAGGGATAGTATGAGTACCGTCATTGATAAGTCAGATAGAACCCGCACACACCGTATTATGCTTGCGTTGCATAGTTGGTCGGCGTTAGTACTGGGTTTGTTGCTATATGCAGTGATTGTTACGGGTGCGGTGGCCGTATTTGAACATGAAATTGGCCGTTGGTCTAACCCATTGCCAAAGGCGAATGTACCGATTTTTGCGCCTGGTCTAGACGATGCTATTCGAACGATGGGCGACACCATTGATCCGGCCTACATGGATGAGATTGCACTATTTCCAGGGCCTTCGGATCGCCTGCGGGCATATTTTCATTATCATGGCGAAGATACCGTACGCGGTGTGTTGGCTGAGTTTGACCCGAGCACCTGGGCGTTGCTCAGTCAGCGTGAAGGTACGCAAGACGAGTTGTTTGCCGTTGACCAGACTGGTGCATTGGCGCGTTTTTTAGTCGATCTTCATGTGCGGTTGTATTTGCCATCTCCTTGGGGGCTATTTCTAACGGGTGTTCTTGGTCTGGCCATGTTGTTGGCTGCGATTACGGGGTTAGTTATTCACCGCAAGTTGATCAAAGAGCTATTTTTATTACGCATCAGTACCAAAAACCCTTTGCTTAGCCAGCGTGATCGTCATGCACTCGCAGGTACTTGGAACCTAATTTTTGCCTTTTTGTTGGCATTTACCGGCAGTTTTTTCAGCTTTGCTGGCAGCTTCGGAATCCCACTGATGGCAATGATCGCGGCCGGTGGTGATGAGGAAAAACTCGCCGAAACCGTCATCGCTATGCCACAAGCCCACGATTCGACGCCGACACCGTCGGCCAGCTTCGATGACTTATTGGCCGATATTCAGGAGCGCTTTCCTGATGCCGGGCAGCCGCTCTCCATGAGTATCGAACGTTGGGGAAGAGCTGATGGTATCGCCCTAATCGAGATGGCAGCTGAAGATGGTCAATTTGGCGAGCGCTCGTATCTATATTCTCTCGCGGATGGCCAGTTTATGCGCGAGAAACCGCAGATTGGCGTTCAACCATCCTTTGGTAGTGGTTTGCTGGATGTACTTGGGCCTCTGCATTTTGGTAACTTTGCTGGATTTATGTCGAAAGCCTTGTGGTTTTGTCTGGGTATTGCCAGTGCCTGGGTTGTTTATACCGGTATGATGTTGTGGTTCAGGCGGCGCGAGGGTGAATGGCAAAAAACCGAACTAGCCACCGTATGGATCTGCCTCGGCTTACCCCTTGGGCTTGCGGCAACCCCCGCAGCGTATTTTATGGCTTCACATGTTGGTTTATTGCCGGCAACTGCGATCAAAATGGTGTTTGTCGTCGTTTCAACCCTTGCGTTAGCGAGCTTATTGTTGATTGGCGAGCAATCGTTTCGGCGATTCGTTGGCTGGGCGCTCGCCCTGTGCTTTTTTGCCGCACCCCTGACACGAATGCTCAGTGGTGGTATTGCCTGGTCACCCGCGTTTGCAACAGGGTATGCAGATATCGTAGTGATTGATGGTCTGTTGTTATCTGCGGCGCTATTTATCACATGGCGACAGATACAGGGGTTAAAACAACCGCAAGAGGAGATAGCGTATGACCGCTAGTTTGATGGTGGTGATTGTGTTGTCGATTGCCGTTCTTGCGTGGACAGATACACAGCAGTTGCGCGCGAATCGTCAACGCCCGGGTAAGGCTGATCAGTGGATTCAATCGCTAAANCCTGCGTGGTGGGGATCAATCGCTCTGGTATTTATCGCTGATGTGCTGATGAACAATTATACCGGTTTGGTATTGCACCTAGCAGGTTTGTCGATCGCCGGTTTTGGTACTGTGTTGATACGGCGTTCTTTGCGGCAGTAACCCAACGTTAGTTGATGGCTGTTCTATCCGGTGCAGCCTAATTTGCGGATTTCAAATCATTGCTCCTGACAGTCAAGTGGGCTTTTCGAACTGCTGACGTGCTGCGGCAACACGTGCCCGTGTAATGCATGTGTGAGAATGATCATTGACCAGCCCCATGGCCTGCATAAAGGCATAGCAGGTTGTTGGCCCNACAAACTTCCAGCCCATTTTTTTGAGCTGCTTGGCAAGTGCGATCGACTCTGGTGATGTGGAGGCGGTGAGTGGCTCTTCCGTCGCTGGGGTTGTGGGCTCAAAGCGCCAAAAGAAAGCCGCCAGTGATCCGACTTCGGCTACGAGTGCTTGCGCGCATTTCGCATTGTTGATCACGGCTTCAATCTTGCCCTGATGGCGCACAATACCCGTATCGGCCAGTAGGCGTTTGATATCCTTTCTGTCGTATGCGGCAATTTTATTGAAGTCAAACCCGTCAAAAGCGGCTCTGAAGTTGTCACGTTTATTGAGTATCGTGCGCCAGCTTAAGCCCGACTGAAAGCTCTCAAGGCACACCTTTTCAAACAAACGAATATCATCATCAACCGGAAATCCCCACTCGTTGTCGTGGTAGGGCACAAAGTCAGGCGTTACGCTGGTCCATTGGCATCGTGGCTTGCCGTCAGGGGCAATAAAGTCAGTGGTCATGATGGAGTCTCGGGTTAAATAGGTTGGGTAGATATCGATTACCCGGTCGGCGGCTAGGGGCTGCGTGGGTGAGTGTATCAGATGCAGCCGTAACCTTAGCCAATCAATGCCGGGTGGCGTGCATTTAAACGCTCAAAACAACCGACGTGAATCAGCATAGCGTCGAAAAAGTCGCTGATCATATCTTGCATCAATAAGTAAAAACGCAGCTGACCCGATGCCGTCATACATTTAGCGAGCGCCCGACCGCAGTCCATCATGTCGGTCAATATTTTCTCAACTTGTTGGGCGTTAAATTCACTCTGTGTCAGTAGTTGGCGTTTCCATTCGTCAGACGAACCGATCTTGAACAAAAACAAGGCGTTTTCCCACAGGTTAATGAATCGGCAGATCAGTGATTCGGTATGATAGCCACCTGTGCTATCGAGCTTTTCAGCTTGCGTACTTTGAGCTACGCCGGTGTGTCGTGCGTTATACAGTGATAACACACGTTCGCGAAGTTGTTGGGGCCTTATGCTGGCAATGAGATCATCGGTGGTGTTTTTATCCGGAGATTTTTTATAACCAGTACTGTCTGTGAGGGCAGTTAGTGTCATTGCGTCGAGCTGATCAAGCCCACTGAGTACCCACATGTCTTGAACAGCGGCAGTGTCGATATCAAGTGCGCTGCCGTACTGTTTGAGAAAATCAGCAAGGAGTTGCTGGCCGCGTTCAATGTGATTCAATACCGGCTCTGTGGTGTTGGTATCGTGTGTTAATTCGCCGTGTGGAGTATGTGCATACATAAATTCCAACAAGCAGCCGTAGTGTTGAATAAACGTTGCGTAGGCGGAGGATTTCTCGGGTTGAGCGAGTGTTTGGGTTTTGGGGCAAGTTTCTCGCTCGACACGCACTGATTTGATATGCAGGTTGGCACAGAGGTAGCGATTATTGCGTTGTTCAAAGTTGCCCGCTTCGAGAAAACCAAAATACTGAAAGGATTGTCGGCTTTGTGCTTGTGCGAACGCATAGATTTGTTTGCAGCCTTTGATGGCGAGCGATGCTTCGATGTGTTCCATCAGTGTGCGCACAACCGGGGCTTGTTCATTATGTGGTGCCATCTGGATTTGTTTAAGAATGGCGTATTGCCCAGTAACAGAGACTTTGACGATACAAAAACCCAAGACCCGTTGCTGCGATTGTACCATGTACACCTGATGTTGCTGGCAGCGAAGGGTTTCAACCAGCCGGTGCGTAGCGTGTTGTACATTTTTATTGGCCTGATGATTCCCTGTTCCCTGGCATTGGTCATCACCCTCAGGTTTAGCGTAGATCTCTGCCAGTATTTTGGCATCTGCTGGTGTTGCAAGGTTAACTTCCATGGTTCTTTCCCGGCGAATTAAGGTGTGTAAGCGATGCTTTTTCGATCGATTTTTTTAGCAATGCTAGCAACACAAATAGGTACTGGCTGGGCCGGTCATCATTTGTCATTTCACCGTGACAAATTTGGTATTAAGAGGCGGGAATTGTGACAATGGAATTGGAAATACAGCCTTTTTCTTATTCGCAGGTAATAACAATCCGACCTGCTGGGTTGTAAACAACAACGATTGTTTTGGTTGCAAATAAAATGTATGCGTTAGTGCATGTATGAGACTTAACCGTAGATATACCCAAGCGGTTAGCGATATCCTCACGGCATTAAGCGGAACACCGCCTTAAAAATTTACATCAACGCCACTATCGCTGCGTTACTTAATTCATTTGAGGGAAAATTCGACATGATCTCAGGGAATGACATCCTTACTGCTCGATTAAAACTGCGCCAATGGCGAGATGAAGACTTGCCGTTATTTGCACGAATGAGCAACGATCCACGTGTGATGGCGTATTTTCCGAATTTGTTAACGCAACAACAAAGCGATGAACTTGCACGGCACTTAGCACAGAAAATTCATCAGCAAGGGTGGGGTGTTTGGGTTATTGAAACGCTTGGCACACGGCGTTTTGTCGGGATTGCCGGTCTCAACAGTGTCGCTGATAATTTGCCTTTTTCCCCGGCCGTTGAGGCCTTGTGGCGGGTGGATCCGGCCTTGTGGCGCTTGGGATATGGCTATGAAGCCGCCCATGCAGCGTTGCAGTTTGGTTTTGAATCGCTGGCGCTGGATGGCATTGTCGCGCTAACGCACACAGGTAACTTGCCATCGATAAGCCTGATGCAAAAGCTGGGGATGACTTGTCATGGTGAATTTGAACACCCGGCTTTGCCCGTAGCACACCGGCTGCGGCCACATGTGTTGTATCGATTGGCGAAAGAGGCACAAGCAATACCCGTCTGACGCCTGCAGGTGCCTACGCCGACAGCGCGGGATCTCCGCCGCGCATCTGTTGTCAGAGTGTTCAGAGCGATCGACTGCACAAAGGAGATATCACCGTGAGCAACACTGTATCAGGCGGCCCTGCCTCAGGTAATCCGGCCTCAAACAGGTACGATGAAGACTACGCCAACCATCTTGAACGCCTCTATCAAACCTTACATCGTCACCCGGAATTGTCGTTTCACGAAGAGCAAACGTCTCAGCGCATTGCGCATGAAATGCGAACTGCTGGTTTTGAGGTAACCGAGGGGGTTGGCGTGTATGGCGTTGTTGGTGTGTTGAAAAATGGTGACGGCCCGACAGTGATGATTCGCACAGATATGGATGCCTTGCCGATCCACGAAAAAACCGGCCTTGCCTACGCCAGTGAAACAGAAGGTGTAATGCATGCGTGTGGTCACGATGCACATATGACAACGGTGATCGGTACCGCGCGGCAGCTCGCGTGCCAGCAAGATCAATGGCAAGGCACTCTAGTTGTGATTGGCCAACCGGCTGAAGAAATCGTGAGCGGTGCCCAGGCAATGTTGGATGACGGATTATATCAACGGTTTCCGCGCCCGGATGCGGTATTGGGTTTACATGTTGAGCCATCAGGTACCTTACCTGCCGGTACTGTGGGTTATTGCTCTGGATTCCTTACGGCGAATTCCAGCTCCGTTGATGTTACCGTTAAAGGGGTCGGTGGGCATGGCAGCGCGCCGGAAAAAACCATCGACCCAGTTGTACTAGCAGCAGAACTGGTGGTGAAACTTCAAACCATTGTTAGCCGTGAAATATCAGCCTTAGAGCCGGTCGTAATCACGGTAGGTTCGATTCACGGAGGCACCAAACACAACATCATTTGTGATCAGGTAAAGCTAGAGTTGTCAGTGCGCTGTTACGCTGATGAAACCCGCGATTTTCTCTATCGCCGTATTCAGGAAGTTGCTGACGGTGTGGCCCGTACTGCACGTGTTAGTGACGACCTGATGCCGGTGGTAGAGATCCGTAATGGCGTGCCTGCATTGTACAATGACCCATCACTGACGGATCGGGTGGTGGCGCATTGGCAGAGCAAGTTTGGCTCGCAGTTTGCGCAGCCAGTCAGTAAAGTGATGGGCGGCGAGGATTTTGCGCTTTATGGCCGCCAATCGCCTGACATACCGATTATGTTTTTCCTGCTAGGTTCGGTAACAGAAGAGCAGCTGCAGCAAGCAAAACGGCAAGGCAAAGATATGCCTTATGTGCACTCACCGCATTACAAACCGGCACCGGAGCCGACGATTAAAACCGGCGTTGCAGCGATGACTGAAGCCGCGTTGTGTGCATTTCAGTCAACGCATTGACGCTGAGGGCTGCTTTTAAGGCTTCATAATTTCAAGCAAGCTTGCCCGATATTTGGGGCCATATGTCACGCTGCCGATCGGTACGTTTTTCGACATCGCATTCTCGATCTTAACGACCCACTCAGGCCCGAATCCTCCACATAATTCGATCGTCTGCACACCGTCGTTTGCTAGGCGTGTTGCTGTTTCTACGATGGAATCGTCGTTTTTTGCCGAAGGGTCAAAACCAACGCTGATAAAGGTGCAATGTTCGTTTTCACTGATACTGGTATGAGTCGACGGTGAAAACCCCGGTGAGAAATAGAAAAAAGCCCACTTTTTTAGATTTGGCAGCATGAAAGTCCCCATTGCTGAATGGTTTGAATAACTGTTCAGGCTCAGACCTGCTTTGTTGGTTCGGGTTCCAATGAGCAGGGGGAGGGCAATAGTGTTGGGTAGTCCGCGATTACCTATCGGAGGAAAAGAACGTTATGGGTTCTCATCGACTTGATACAAACTGGAGGGCAGGTAATGCAGAAGAAAGTAACGGAACGGCAAGGAAGAACGGAAGTAAAAAGAATAGAGAGAAATGGAGAGAAGAATAGAAAAACAGGAACAGAAAAACCGGGAAAAAATCACCAACGGACAAAGCAGGTTAGAATGACTGCTTTTGCCCTTCGGTGATCGGGCCGTGCTTGCCAATTTACATTTTTGAATCGCCTGTGATTTGCGTAAAGAGCAGCTTTCCATCAACTTTCTCAGCGACCGA
The DNA here is from genome assembly GCA_902705835.1 of BD1-7 clade bacterium. Taxonomy (NCBI): domain Bacteria; kingdom Pseudomonadati; phylum Pseudomonadota; class Gammaproteobacteria; order Cellvibrionales; family Spongiibacteraceae; species BD1-7 clade bacterium. The sequence continues at coordinate 30,445 of CACSIN010000016.1, read as the reverse complement.
CGTTTCTTGTGTTACGCCAGTGATCTTTGTGCCGCCGACGACAAAGGATTCCGTTACTGTTGCTTGGATGATTGCTTTTGTTGGCTCCAGCTGAACCTTCTCATCCGTACGTTTGTAAGTATATTGCTCGTAGGTTTTCCAACCATCACGTAGCAGTGTGATGTACGTTTGTTTGTTGGGGGTCATCACCTGCTTCGAGCCGAACATCTCGATGTTGATCGTGATGTTGATGTTATCGCTTAGCGTGTCGCTAACGGCTTCGACGTTTTTGGTGTTAATGCCGGTATCCATTTTTTTGATCAATGCATCGACTTCTGCACGGCTGATGCCTTCTGCAAATGCTGAAAGAGACAAAACCGCCATGGCCATCAATATAGCCTGAGTAACTCGAACTCGCATACTTACCTCGTTGGTATCATATTGAAAGATAGTCTGTGCATAGCTAGCCGTTAAGCCGTTGCTTTAGTGTTAGCACTGTTTCTTGCCAAACGCTCCGGTTTAATTGCCCACCAAACAAAGCCTAAAAATAAAAACTGTATTGGTAAACGAATGTACAAAAATGCTGGGGGAATGTCTTTAAAATCTTCCGCGTGCAGCGCCATATTGATGTTAGCTGGGTAAACGGCAACGATTAATGCAAGTAGGCCATACCCTGCCAGTAATCGTGTTTGGGGCACTAAAAGCCCGATAGCACCGAGAATCTCAAGTATGCCGCTGATAATCACCAATTCGGTGTGGTAGCCCAGATACGCAGGCATCATCTGTACAAAAAAGTCCATCACCACAAAATGCGCGATGCCGCCAATCATAAAAAACAGGGCGATGATAAGAAGAGGGATGCGTGGCATATCGCTAGATTCCTTGTGGTTTTGGAGATTGATTAAAAAACATGATCACTAATGCTTCAAGACATCGACGCTTCGAAGCACTGTGATTGATGTGTTGGTAGGGCGTTATCATACGGGTTGATTTCGAAGAGTCATCACAGAGTTGGTGGGTTTGCCGATTCGGCGTCGCTCACGTTGGCTCCTCGGTATTTCCGATGGTCCTTTACAGGTTCTATTCATCAACGCAGCCCGCCGAAGCGCAAGCGAAATTCAGCGGGTGAGAGCCCCATCGTGCGTTTAAAGATCTTACGAAATGCTGATACATCGTTGTAGCCAACCTGGTAGGTAATCGATTCGATACTTTGCTGCGAGGATTCCAAAAGATCGCACGCCTTTTGTACTCGAACGCGCTGCAGGTACATCAAAGGGCTCAGTTCTGTGTTTTCGGTAAACCGTCGTAAGAGTGTGCGTTGGCTTAAATGAGTGTGCTTTGCGAGGTCGGGAATACGCAGCGGTTTGGTGTAATGCTGCTGTAAAAAATGCTGTGCTTTTACGACCGAGGCATCACCGTGATCGAAGCGCGGTGAAAAGCTGCTGTAGTATTGCTGTTGTCGCTTGGCGGTATCTACAATCATGTACCGTCCGAGCTTTCGCATCGTTGCCGCGCTGGCGTATTGCGCAACGATTTCAAGCCCAAGGTCTACCCAAGACATCAAACCGCCGGCGCTGATAATATCACCATCGTTGACCAAGATTTCTTGCGCATCCAACCGTAACTGAGGGTAGGCATCGGCCAGTTCGTTTGCCAAGGCCCAATGTGTTGTAACCGGCCTGCCATCAACTAAGCCCGTTGCCGCTAGAATAAAACTGCCTGCGCAGGCAGAGCACAGCACACTCCCTTGTTGATGGTGCTGAAGTAGCCAATCGATTAAAGCGCGGGCAGGGGTGCAGTAGTAATCACCTTCGACACTCGGCGGTAGTAGTACCAGTGTATAGACGGTGTTGGCGGGTAGGTGATCTACGTGGGCGTAATCAACAATAAATCGGGTATCTGCAGCGTCTTCCTCTGTCATGCGGTTCGCCAGCGCAAACAGATCTTTCCAGCCGGCGATGGCCGACTGCATTGCGCCGGGGTAATCGATCACGAGTACTGAAATAGGGGCAGGCTGCATATGGCGTAAATAACCCTGTGAATGTCAGATTTGCCTCCAGATTATGTGATTTGTCAGCGGCATACTATCCCTGATGTTAAATACACAGCACTGGAGTACACCATGACACAAGCCTTACTGATTATTGATCTGCAGAATGATTACTACCCCGGCGGCGAATGGGAGTTGCACAATATTGCACTCGCCAGCGCCAATGCGAAGCGAATACTCGCAAGTTATAGAGCTCAAAAACGCGCGGTTTTTCATGTGTATCACGAGTTTGAAAGTGCCGATGCGCCTTTCTTTAAGCCGGGCTCACCTGGCGTTGAAATTCATTCAGATGTTGCCCCGATTGAGGGCGAAGCCGTTGTTATGAAACGCAAAGTGAATGCCTTTATTGACACAGATCTGCACCAGCAGTTGCAAGCGAACAACATCAGCGAGCTCGTGATTATCGGCGCGATGAGCCATATGTGCATTGATGCAGCGACGCGTGCGGCTTCCGATTTAGGATATCAAGTTACCGTGGCCGAAGACGCCTGCGCGAGTCGTGAAGTGACCTTTGGTGATGCGTCGGTCTCCGCCGAAGATACCCACAACGCGTATATGTCGTCGTTGAGTTTCGCGTATGCCAACGTCATTACCACTGAAGCGCTGTTGGCTGACTAATCGGCTTACTGTTACTGCCCGATGTGCCGTAATTCCGAGTGCCTAGGATACCTTTGGCGGGTATCAAGTGTGAATTCGGGTACGAGCGCATCGAGTGGGTTTATTGTTGGTGTTTCTATTACTTTTTAGGGCGCTTTACGTGGCTTAGGCTTTTTCGGCGGCTTAATCGGTTTAGGCGGCAAGGTTCTGACAAAGGCTTCGCATAGATGAATCCAGCGTACGAGATCGGCATCGCTTTCATAGCCGTCGGGCGATACATACACCAAGCCTTTCATGGGCTTGCCGGTAAAGTCCATTTCATCAACATGCGGATCGTTTAAACAAGCGGCGTAGTTGTCGGGGCCAACACGCGCCATGAGCATCTCACCCAGGATGCCACAGCACATATGCTCAGACACCATAAAGCAAAGGCCGCCAAACATACGTTTGATGTCAACATCCGGGCGACCGGAAAAATGCATGGAGAGTCTTTCTGCGAGCCCTTCATCGTAGGCCATGGTGCTTATTCTCGAGGGTTGCGATTCATTGCGAGTGTACGATAAATGTTGGTGTTTGTGCATGGCAATAACGGTATATCAACCACAATAGAACTGGCCAAAAATATGAAAAGTTAGATCAGAGAATACCTCTTTTGAGAAACTACCGGCGCTCGACCAGAGCGACGATGATCTCCTGAATTCGTTTTCAAAGTTCAGCAGCGTATATCCGGCATGTTGTTGATGTCATTGAAGGTTTGGGTGACAGACAGGTTTGTGTCTCTTTACCTGTTGCTATGTGTGTTGGCATTTTGTGCGGTGTTTCCGCTCGATACGTGATCTGGTCGTAGCTCTCGAGATAACCTGTAGCGGCAAAACACCCAATGACATAAACTTGCCAAAAAAAGCCACTAGCTATAACGGTCAATAATAATGAATACACGCCTAAAACGCCGTGCTAATCGTGCGATCAATGCCATTGGGCTAACGCTGTCAATGAGCTTTGTTCACGTTGCGATGGCCGAAACACGTTCGATTGACATAGATGGTCAATCATATCCTTTGCAAGTCGAAGTGGTGGACACCTTCGCACAGGGCACGGACGGCTCTCAATCTGCGACACATTATGCCGGTGCGTTTACCGACGACATCAACGGCTGGGTTCGCTTCTCTGAATTTTCTGATGGCAGCTTAACCGGCCTTGCCGTCATTAACGGGCAACTTCATGAGATTAATGCTGCAGCTGCGGGTTCTAGTAATGGCGACGTTTTTAATAAACTGGTTGCCGGCAGTTTGAGCGACGGCGATGAAGACGCCACTTGTGGTGTTGACGGCAGCAGCTTTGAGCTGCCCAATGATGGTGGCTCACATTCTGCTCTGCTAGTACCTGCGGAGTTATCTTCATCGTATTCTGATTTATGCGGCACTCTGGTTGATGGCGTTTGTATCGCAGCCAACCTTGAAGTTGTTTATGACCAAAGCTTTATCAATACCTTCAATAGTGCTGGTACAGCCAACGCCAACGTCACCAGCAATGCTAATGCACTATTGAATATGGTTGAAGGCTATTACGCTAACCAATTCAACATGCGCTTTAATGTGCTGACATCACGCTTTATTACCGATAGCGATAATACGCAAGGTGGCGGTCAGTTTGTGAGTAACACAACGGTATCTAGCGCTTTACTTGAAGAGGTAACATCCCGTAAATGTGATCAATTCCGAGGTAGCGGGACGTGCGGTCAAGTACTTACGCAATTCTATCAGTCGAACGGTTCTACGGCGGCGAAATTTGATCATCTGCAACAAGAGCGCGCGCTGCTGCACTATGTTACCGGCCGTGATTTTAATGGTTCCACCATTGGTGTTGCTTGGATAGATAGCGCTTGCAGTAATTTTGCGCTGGGAACGGGTACATCACAGTTATCTTTTAGCGGCGGTTCCGTCAATATGGCGCGCACAGCTGCGACTATCGCGCATGAAATTGGGCACAACCTGAATGCCTCACACGACGGAGATCCCAGTGGTAATAGCCCATCGTGTCCAACCACGGGTTTTGTGATGAATTCACAATTAGGTGTCACCCCGACCGAATTCTCCAGCTGCAGCGAAGAAGTTGTTTCCGCGAAAATCGCTTCGCAATCCTCGATCAAAAACTGCTATCTACCGCCCGTGAACGTTGCAGTTGTTGCGGATGCTGCACCAGCGAGTATTACTGAGAATACGGCTTTTACTCAAACCTACGCGGTATCGGCATCCACAGGTTTTGGTAGCCCTGATAGCGCCTCAGTGACTGGCACAGTGACCAATGCTTCAATCAATACGGCGAGCTTAGCCGGTGCTGCATGTACGGTTGCGGGTAATGGCCTGAGCTTCACCTGTGCACATAATAATCTGGCTGTATCGCAGCAATTAGCCGTGGATCTAACACCACAGCAGAATGCGAATTTATCAGTATCTGCCGTGGTAGTTAACGCGTTTGAAACATCGACAGCAAACAACACAGTTGCGACCAACTTTACCGTTGGTGCCGGCACAACAGATCCTGACCCGGATCCGCAGCCAGAACCAGAACCAGAACCAGAGCCGACTCCAGCGCCTACGCCAGCTCCGAAACCACCGGCATTTGGCGCAATTAACCTGATGGCTGCGTTTTCATTGTTGTTGGTCTTGTATCGTCGCCGATTGGCGTAAGGCTGGGCTATAAAATGGCACTGCAGCCCGGTTCAATACCGGCTGTAGTTGTTATTTTATGGGTAAGCAGTGGTCTTTCGTTATCGTACTAACGATCTACATCGACAATCCAAATGAGAGGAGGGATTGCCGATTGTAAGCCAAGGAGGGGGCAATGGTTTGCTATGCTTTTTTGCGCGAAAATAGTTTGCCGAATAGAGTTCCTAATCCAAGAAGGATAAATACACCGAACTTCTTAAGAAACAGCAACGCCATCGCGAGAAACCCCGTTTTGGCAATTACCTTACCGGCAACAAGTGCGCCGAGCCCGTAGGCGGCTACCTCATCAATTTCTGGGTTGAAGTCGCTGTATTTTGAGCCCTGATCGAACTCTGCTACGGCTAAGACATCAGAAATATTGGCATCTATCGTTGCTTTTTGATCCATGTCGGCAATGAAATTTAGAACCAGCACACCTTTTCGGCCGAGTACTCGAATATTGTAATTCAGGGTATTTGTTTCTTGATCACCGAATTTGATTTCTTTCGCCCAATGCAATTTCTTTTCGTTTACGTCATAAAATGGAGGAGAAGCCCAACCGATTAATTCGATTGGCTCGTAGCCTTCTTTGACCCGTTCATTACTAGAAGATTGAGTGTCGTCCTTCATTTGACTTAAAAGATCGTTGTAATCAATATCGTCGGCGTCTTCATCTGATACATAGCCATCTTCTTCGTATTCGATAGTCACAGCCCAAGAGTCACTATCAAATGGCGTTGTATCAGCCGGAAATAGCATGCCCAGTGTGTTTTGGCTTGGCGGGTTTCCCCAAACTTCGACAAGAACGGTTTCTGAATCTTCAGGGCCGAGGTAGTAGAATTTTTCTGGAATGTTTAATACAGCATTCGCTTGGTCGATTTTTACGACGCCGGACTTTCTATCCAAAGAATCCCAAATTCCTTTGGCCCAGGTAATGTATTTTTCCTCCTCGGGGGACATTTCACTGTTATCTTCAGCGAGAGAGAAAAACGATAAACTACAAATTGCTAACCCCAAGATCATTCGATAAATCATTTCAAGCCTTGTTTTTAATCCGATTGTTGGCGCTCTAATAGCATTATGCAACTAGCGGCTGGTAAGCAACGAAATACCCCGGATACGCAGTGATATCAATATCGATAAGATCGATGCAGCCGTCTTCAGTGCTATTTCTTCAGCCAATAAAAAGGTATGTGTGAATTGGAAAATATACGATTGTGCCGACGCGGAGATGAATTCTCTGCTTAAGCGACAATACGAGCGCCGATACTATACATAAAAATTCAGTAAAAACGTTAGTTTCTACGTTGGCTAACTAATGTGTGTTAAATACTAATGGGAAAATTAGTGCTGTTTCTAGAGTTGGTAGTAGGTTTTGATGGGTTGGGTTAATACTGATTTTGTTATTTTTTTTGTACATAAAGGCGTACTAAAAAATATGTATAGTGTCCAAATTAGGTAATACGCACTCAAGATGTATGTATTTCTAGTGTGAGATAAACCCAGCAAGGGTGTATCAGATAATTAACGCCGGGAACACATGTTGAGTAATGAATCATTCAGCTCAGGCATCTTCATAGATCAAAGTCGATACCTCCACTGCTTCTAAAAATTCTGCCGATCCCTCGAAGGAGTAAACCAACCCCTTGGTATGGAAGTTCAACAACAAATTCGATGATATCGAGTATCCAAAGCCCATCGTCGGCATCGTCTTTTTTTCGATTTTTAGGCCAGATCAGATGCGCGATGTAAAAGGCTGCGATAACGCCAGCGAATACATACATATCAAACCCGTAGCTGAAAAGATCGACAATCAGATAGACACCGGCAACGAATGACGCGACCGACATTACTATTCTAAACAGTTCCATGTAGTTGGGTGCTCCTAGGTTGGAAGTCTGTCATGAGGGCGTTACTCAGCCTCTGTCGTATCCTCTTCTATCTGCAGTGCTTCGGCGTCATGCCAAGGCTCAGCGCACACCTCCGATGGCAAATTGATTTGATACGCAAACTGGTTTGAATACTTAATCTCAGGTGCTTCATTCATTTCACATATTGTGTACGCCTGAATGTCTTGAGCATCAAAATAGAGCTTTTGGTAGTGGTGCTCCGTGTGGCAATCTCTATTCTTTTCGCCGTTTAAGTAGAAATCGGGGGTCTTCTTGATATTCAGGTCGTGTTCTAACTCTGCAGATATGTTGAAGGTATATTGATGGTCGCCATTCATAAACTCACTTTCTGTGAGATGAGAATAGGTGCTGATATTGATGACGACATCAGCGCTGGTGGTGTTTTCAAATTTTGCATCTTGATAGATATAGTCTCTCGGGCATTTTTCCATCCGCGCGCAGCCAGTTATGTCGAGAACAACAAGTATGAAGAGTGCACTCATCATCGCGAAGATTTTATTGGTTGTGTTTTGCTTGCTCATGAGTTGTATTCCATAGCAGCTACCTGCTGATTTATGGCGGTTAAAAGGCGTCGAGCAACACGTTCACTAACGCCCTCGTCAGTCCAGTATTGGGTATGGCTCAGCGGTGTCCAACCCGTTAACGCGCTGCCCACATCCAATGGTTGGTCATTCACAATGTTGAAGCTGTCGCCCATTTGCTTTAGAGGCCAGCCCAATACGTCGTCGGGGTCATAGTAGTTATCCCAGCGGAATTGATCATTGGGTGCAGAGAAGCACTGGCGCTGATCAATTCCCGAAATAAACAACGGAATGTTACAGCCGATGGTAATTAGCCCTGCCAAAGAATGAAGATGTAAAAATTGGCTTTGTTGCGCCGGCCGGCTTGGGGCGTCGTTAAAAATATGCCGGTTGTGTTGAGCATCCCACAGATAATTGCAGATAACCTGACACCCTAACGAATGCGCGATAATCACCACAGGTTTTGATGGGGCATTGCCAAGATCGTTAAGCGCGTTGAGTAATGCAGTTTGAATTATCTGCTGTGTTGCCAAGTACTTATCTTGGTTATGTCGAGCACTGTACTCTAGCGATCCTGCGTCACCAAAGCTGTGTAGAAAAAAACGCCGCAGCTTTTGAAAATCCATATTGTTGCCCGGTGCCGAGATCATATCCTGCCAGAGTTTGTCCTGTGGTTTTTGCAGTAAGTCAGCATATTGCACTTGCTGAAATGAAACTTTTCTCCAGGCGTCCCCCATGGTTTGTTGCAGGTTTTTCGCCAGCGGCTGTGCATAATTTTTTGGGTTTTCTCCCATACCATGCAAGGTGATCAGTGCGATCTCTTTCATGTCGACATCCTTGTTAATTTCGTCGTTGATATAATGCAGTATTCTGTAGATTCCTACTTGGAAAAAGTAAAATTCCTAGTTAAATATTGGAGAATCTATTTTTAGAGCCTGCATATTATTATTTCAATGACCCAGAGTAACAAAGTATGAGATTGTATCTAGAGGCAATGAATTAATCGATGCGAAAGTCTTCCGTGTCAATTAATCACACTGCATTCTAATACACCGCTATCATGTCATGATATTGCGCTGTCGAGGCGTTCATTAATTTTATACTGAAGATAGATAACACTGCCGAACAACGTAAAAATCCCGTTCAGTGGGCTATTAATTATGCCTTCTAGTCGATTCTTCAACGCGAAAAGAACATACACATAGAGACCGATGTAAAATACGTTTGAGACAATAGAAACGATATTAAGAATTTGATCTGCTTGAATAAACTCCGATGCAACGTCTGCAGCCATAAGTACCGTCATTGATACAACGACACCCATCAATGTCCACTTGGGTATTTTTTTATCATGAAGACTATTCATTGTTGTCGAACGAGTATAGAGCCAATAAATCTGGTAAAGACCGAGAGTTACCGCACTGAGCAAAAAAACCCACCATGCACTGAACCGTTCAAAATTTTCGATGCCATTTAAATCGGAGTTGACATCCAATTCAGACGTTGGCGCCTTGTAGATATCATTTTGTGTATTTTCCATATGTATCACTTTACGACTTTAGTTTAAGAGTAATAATGCCCTGAGCCACATAACGGATAGTTAATGCGGCGAAAATTATGGTGTCAGAGTTGGCAATTTTGCACAAGCTTGTAATCCAAGTGTTAGATAAATAGCGTGTACGTAGCAATTTTTTGCTGCCTTATGTGTAATTTAACATAAGGTGAGCGAGGTTTGGTTATCAACGACTTTGCATTGTGTGTAACGATGATGCCATATCTCTAGATACGTAAAATCTAATTGAATAGGGCAAGGCAGAGAGCAACAGAATAGGGCGGGAGAGGTAGAGCTTCCTCCCGCCGCACGTTTACAGCTCTGCTGCAAAATGCGCAAAAATTTCGTCGCTTGTCATTTCTTTCGTTTTATTGGAGAAGCAATAGTACGTTGGCCGTCGATCACTAAAATACTGCATATTCATCTCCAAACCTTCCAAATTGTGGAACAAGCCTACCGGCATATTGTATTCACGTGATTTTTTGAATCGAAAGAACAAGTGTGTGCCGCATTCAGAACAGAACCCTCGGTCTGCCCATGCCGAAGATTCATACACCTTTACATTGCTGTCTCCTTCAATCACTACATCTGTACCGCACTGTACGGCAAAAAAAGGTGCTCCTCCCCAAGCTCGGCAATCGTCGCAGTGGCATACCGTAAATTTCGGATTAACTTGCTCGACCGATATTTTCACGCACCCACATAGGCAGCTCGTTTCTAGTTTTTTCATATTGGTAGGGCCTTAATGGATTAATAAGTATTTAACGTTTAATTCACAGGGGGAGGGTATGCCGGCAATTACATAGCGTTTGTGGTCATACCGGCACACTGTTCAGCATTCGATGCTTTAATCTACGCGTGAAAGCAGATTTTATTATTATCGAGATCTCGCACATACGCAGAAAAACGAGGCCCACGCAGATTCGGTTCACCGTCACTGCGGCCGCCCAATTCAATAACTTTATTATAAAGCCGTTTTACTTCGTCAGTAGAGTCAACGCTAAAGCCAACCATTGTGCCGTTACCATTGCTGGCAGGCTCCTCATCGAACGGTATGGCGACGGCAAAGGCAAAATCATCACCTTGCCAGTAGGTCATTCTATCAGTTGATGCGAGGTAGTTAATGTCGGTGTTTTCGAAAAGTGCATTATAGAATGCAATCGAGGCATCCATATTGTTTGTGCCAACGACAAAGTAGTTCATCTTCATTATCAGGTATCTCCTACTCAATGGAAGATCGACTATATCCGAGCCCTCCTGACAACGTATGTCAGGAGAGTTCAGCCAACACCGGGGAAGCACACGAAATATGAGACTCTCTCTAGTTACTAACGCCGCTATTCCTTAACCCAGCGCCAAGCATCCTGTAAATTGCGGGTTTCAAAATGCTTCTCGCTGATACCGGCTAGTTTGCCAAACGGACTATCTGCCGCAACAAGCCACCCCAGTACTTTGCTTTCAGAAACGATGGCAAGCTTGTTCATGTTTTTCAGGTTTTTAAATGTCCACTTCAAATCATCGTAAGCAGCATCGATGCCATAGTGAATTTTCCCATCCAACAAAATCAGTATATTGATGTTCCCATGCTCTTTGATAAGGTCGTCAAATACCGCTATCCATTTGTTCTCTTCTTCAGAATCAATCTTGCCGGATACTTCGACCCCGATTATCGCACCTTCGCTTTCTGGCAGTATATTGATCATCGTTTCTTCCTCGTTTAATGATAAGTGGTCAGCTAAATATAGGCCCGTTTGAGGCTTGTGCGCCTGATGGGCGACTTACAAACTATCGATGGTGTGCCTTAAATTGTCTCTGACAGATTCCTCAAATTTATCAAAGAAGTAGGCACGTGAGAATATTCTCTGTCTATCGAGAAATCCCTGCTTTATCGTATCGCCTTAGCAATACAAGGTTAAACTCGTGCTAAAAATAATCAGCTTTTAAGAATAAAAAAGCCGGTGTCTTGATTAAGCGAGAGCTTTAATCCAGACACCGGCGTAACGATCTGATAGATCGTGTTTAATAGCCTTGTGTTAGTCCGGCCGTGGGCGGCCAGTATCCAAGGTTATCATCCGAGCTGCGAGTTCAGGCAAAATCCTTATTGGCGTATTTTTCCTTTTTGTCCAAATTAGTCTCGGCAATGTTGAGCGAGGATGTAGTCGATAGATCCTTGATATTCATTTCCGAGCCTGAATCGGCGCCAAAACCGGCCATGGCTTGTTGCAGTGAGCTAAACTGAGGTTGTTGATCTTTGTTAAGATAATCCTCAGGTTTAAACACATCCTCTGGTTTGAGGAATTTGTCTGCCAGGGTTTTACTATCCCCGAGCGGATCACCTTTAAAGTCTTCATTGGCATCGAGTTTGTCGTTCCCACCCCCGCCAACTAAGGTTTTATCCGCGCTGCCCGATGCCATATCACCGTCAGGTGCAACGATTTCTTGCTTCGTTGTATCACCGTTATGATGTGCCTGCCGCAGATAGATGTCGTCGATAGACAAACTCACAGCAGTGTCTTTCTCGGCGCCACTCTGTTCAAGGCTATCAACGATATCGCCCAGCGATAGATCCACATTGTCTTTCGAGCGAATGTGCAGTGATGCGACATCGTCATTTCCGGTAATACCCTTCAAGATCAAGCTATGCCCGGTATCCCGGTTTAAGATGGTCAGATCATTGCCGGTTTTGGCGACATCGACATGACGTGCCAACCAGTTCTCGTTCACGGTTATAGCACCAGAGGTGTCATCTGCCGGATGGAACTGGCTGGTATCGACTGTGACTTGAGAATAGTGCTGAAGTAGATCATCACTCAACGTCAAGTTGATACCGCCGTCTTTAGGCGATAGCAACAGACTTTTCACGTCGTCAAGTTGCGGAATATTCAGTGCTTGTGTTGCATCCATACCGGCTAGCGCCAGAATATCGACAATGCCGTTGTTCAATACCGTCGCAATATCAAATTCCCCGACAGCGGTTGCTGACCCATCTGCACTGATTCGATACAGGGTATCCTGATGAGTAGACGCATCCGTTTGACGAATAAATGCCGATTCAGATTCAGCGCTATAACCCAAATAAGTACCGACATCGTCGCCGTCTAAACCCTCTGGTTCGACCAAGGTACCGAATTGTGAAAGGTACCAACCCTTCAGGTGGTTATCCGCATCGAATACGTTGAGCGTGTCGCGTTTACTGGCATCTGCTGGCAAGGTGTTACCGGCATCCAGCCAGCTCTGTTTCACACCGGAGATGGTTAAGTGATTGTTATCAACCCCATATACCAAGCCTGATTCGGTAAAGACTTCAAGGCCGGTCGCGGTCGACAAAACATTCGTTAAGGTTTCATTAGCCAGGATGTGTTGTGCCGCTGGCAGGTCAGTTTGCCCGGGCACATCCAGCAAGGTGACGGATGGGGTCAGTGAAGGTTTTTCAAAACCAACGACATGTCCGGCTTCGCCTGTTTTAGGTGGCTGAATCATAATGTCATCGATATTGAAGAAGTGTTCTTTGGCGTTTCCATCAACACTGTATATCGTCAGGTGTGCGCCATCTGCAAGCGTAATACGCGCATACTTCAATGGTTTGCCGTTAGCATCACTGCGCAAGACAGACGTACCCGATTTTATCGTTAAGTCTTCTCTCGAGACGATATCAAGCCCACTGAGATCGAGACGATCTTCACCCGCCTTGAAGCCGTGTACTACATAGTTGGCATTCGATTCGACGGCCGATAGCGTCAATATGTCGGCTTCCGATGTTGCCTCTGCGACACCAACCACGGTCCCCGTTAGACTTTCGAAGCTCTCTTTTGTCAATAACGATTGACGATAGAGTTGCTGGCTTTTGTCGTCGTACAACCAGGCAGATTTACGATCGCCGTCGATACGAACTAAGCGTGTGTTGTCGCTGCCAGAAACATTCGCGACAAGAACATTTGTGCTCAGTGGGTCATACCATGTCTTCAACGAATGGCCCGGTGCATTGCTTCCGTCAAAATTAGCTTTGGACAGCACTTTACCGTCGATATCGATCTTCAGATTTGAGGGGCCCTGCCCATCAAAGTACAAAACATTGATATCGTAAAAACCATCGGACTCTGCAGTAAAGCTCGCCTGATTGGCGGAAGACTTCCAATTATCGTCAGTGAAAATAGTTTCACCACCAACGGTTAAACGCACGCCATCATCATGCAGCACGTCGAAGCTGTGCTCACCTGCGCGAAGATATATCCGCCCGGTGATGTTATGAACCGCATGATCATGCACATGGCTGCCCGCATCTTTCTGGCTTAATTCGGCATGACTTTGTAGAAAATCACTTAAGGAATGGTTACCGCCGGCTTCTCTGAAATCCACGCTGTCGATGACATAGCTGGTTGACTCACCACCTGCCAGTATTGCAGCCGCTTGCTCGAGGGATGTTACATTCTCGTTTTTGCTGTTGTAATGCACTTCACCGCGCAGCGAAAACTCCTGCGGATGCACTGACGCATTACTAACACCATTGATCAGTACTGGAGGCGCCGTCGTTAATCCCAGTGACGCACGCAGCGCCAATGTCTTGTTATCACCGAAGTGAGTCTTCAAGACAGATTCCCAGTCATCATGTGCCGCTACCCAGCCATCCGACACGGCGATCAATGTTGCATCACCGCTGCCACTAACTAACCAGCTAGCGCCTTTATCGTCACTGACCAACAAACCTTGAGCGACAGCCGCTAGTGTTTTAACCGTGGCGCCCGTTTCGTCAATGCCGATATCCGGTAGATCGACGGCTTCCGTCGGGGAGCCTGCAGAACGCTGGCTATAGAGCTTTTTGTTGGTAGGGTCGTAATAGAGATAACCCGCCGCTGGCGATACAGCTGAGGTTTCGTCAACAGACACTGTGCCTTTCGCGGTAATCGTTGCCCCGGCGTTCGTTCCTGATGAAACCAGTACCAGTTTGTCATCGCCTCCTGGAACGACTGGGCGTAGAACGTCACCTGATCCGGGTAATACATAAAGTGGGCTGTTCACCTGCGTTGCATGGCCATGCCAAAAATCCTGCAGTGAGCCGCCACGCTCGACAAAATCCAATGCTTCAATGGTGTAATAGATATCAGGCTGCTGTTTTTTCGTTATGCTATCGGCCGTTCCCAGTGAGTAGATGCCTGATGGCGAGAACCAAGCTTTGCCGTGCAGGAACTGGTTATCTGGGCCGCCGAAGTGGTTTTTGTCCAATGATTGCCCATCGATTTTGACTCCCAGATACGCTGAGCCCGTGCTTTCAAAGTACAATGCATTGAGATCGTAATAACCGGTTTTATCTGCAGTGAATGTTACTTGTGTTTTATGGCCTTCATCCCATTTGTCTCGTTGAACTAGGGTCTTGCCACCCAGCACAAGCTTCAAACCATCGTCATGCGAAATCTCAACCGCGTGACTGCCTGCTTGCAGGTAGATCTTGCCATCAATATGGTGAACGGTTCGGTCGTGAACGTGGTTGCTGTCGCCTTCGGTTGGCACGATACGTACCTGAGGCGCCAACTTCACATCGGTTGAAAAGCGGCTGATCAGTGCTTTTCCATCAACATGTCCGCTGTCGCGCAATTGTGCAAACAATGTGTTATCACCGATCACGCTGTCTAGCACCAGAGTGCCGTTGTCTTCATGGAATAGATAATCCACATCACGACCATTGGCCAGCGTTTGCCGAACACGGGTTAAGATTTTGCCATGTTCTTCTACAGCCCCTAACACAGTTACCTTATCTTTAAAGCCGGGAAGAATGGCATGGTTGATCGTGTGGTGATTATTGGCGTCTACAATATCTAAGCGGTGTGATTGAGCATCATAGAAGACCACTTTCGATTTGCTGCTATCAGTGCTTGATTGCAGGAACCCGACCAGATCGGCATTTGGGTGCTCTTGCGAGTAGAGCATACGAGTGCCGTCACGATCGTAGTAAACGTGATCGTAAACTTTACCGTCTGCATGATAGCGATTGACCGTTGTGACGACATCCAAACGCCCTTGGTCTTTCAAGGATTTTAAATGGCTGGCTAAATCACCGCGAGCTTTGCCACTGTTGTGGCCGTCTTTATTGATCGTTTCGCCGTTAACGAAGATAGCCATGGCTTTGTGCGTTTTGAAGTCGATCGAGGAAATATCGCCATCGGTGCTGTTCAGCAGTACGTTTGCCTTATCTAGATCACCGAATTGCGCTTTGGCATTACCCACCCATACCGTGTTGTCGTTAATGCGCAGGCTTTTTGACTCCACATTTGAGGTTTCAATGATCCAGTTGCTTTTGTTCGGTGAGTGAATGTAAAGCTCTGCATTATCATTCAGTGAGAGCGTGTAATTGCCGCCATGACCATAGACATTGTGGTAGATTTTACCGCGATATTCTTTCGGAATATCCGGGATCACAATCACTCGATCACGATCGTCTAGGTTAATCTGCACACCGCTGCGTTGATATTTGAAATCGATATCATCGATAGTGTATTCACTGGGTGTGACATAGAAGTCATAGTCGAACTTCTTATCGCGTTCGATACGGCGAATAACGTCAAAGCCTTCATCGTGACGAGTGGTTGAGCCTGGCAAGGTGTTCCAACTGTAAGAAATCGTCGACGTATGCGGTGTAATCGGCGCGATAAAGATCTTGGCGTTACGCTCTTTCGATGACAGATTTGCCGATGACCCATAGCCGATTTTTTCCCGTACGTTCAGAGCCTGTTTCTCATCGCGTACTAACGTTGGAAAATCGCCTGGCCAGAAGAAGTAGTTTTGTGCGCCACTACCGGTTTTGCCGTGGTGTGTACGATAAATGCGGTGGGTGCCGAAGGAAACTTTACCGTTGGTGAAATCTACTTTATCGACAATGCCCTGACCAACGGGCTTAACAATGTCTTTGGAACCGTCATAAAGGAAGCCGCCATTTTTATAGGTTTTATCGATTTCACTGAAGAACTTGCCCACACGTTTAGCATCATCAGATACCTGTGTGAAGACCTGCACCAGTGCAGTGATGCCGATACCCAAGCCCGCAAAAATAACACCGGCTCCACCAACAATCGTACCTGCAGCGGCGGCACCTGCAGCCACAGCTGTGGCCTCTACTGCGGTGGCAGCGATAGTGGTAATACCCAGCCCGAGTGATACTCCCCCCAGGCCAACGCCAGCAACATCAAATGCCAATTGCGTGCCGATAACGGCTTTTTCAGATGCTGACTGTGCTTGGGTCAGCTCATAAATGTCTAGACCTGTGCTCGCCAGCCCTGCGAGGATATCAACCCCACCGAAGCCAATAGAAGCAGCAGCCGACACCGTTTTGCTGGCCGCGCTCGCTTCTTTAACGACGGTGCGACTGATGTTGATGCCTTCTTTAACCAACTTGATCACTTCAAGGCCATCAAGTGCCAAGCCATAGGCTGTTTGTGCCAGATTCAAATACTGATGAGCACGCAGTACCGTGGCCAGCTGAGAGCTATCCGTCTCTTCAGCCAATTTTCCACGCTCCAAAAAGCCAACCAATGCATGAATCGCGAACGCAGCGTTAAGGCCGTTAACACCTTCGACATCGGGGACGTCTTCGCGCAGTTTTAGAGCGCCGGAAGCATCGGGTTTGTAGGCCTTTAATGCCGTTGCATCGTTCTCATCAACAAACTGACGAACGCGGAAAATATCAGCGCTATCTGTGTGAATGGTCACAGGCTCCGCAGTATCATCCGCCGTGTTTACAAAGTTAACTTGGTAGTTGCCACCGTCTAGTTCTTGCGCTGAAGACAGCAACGGTACCCAGTCGCCAGACAAACTATTGGCGGTTCGAATCTCTTCCACACTGTCGACAAAACTACTACCTAAGCGGCGCGCCAGCTTTTCGGAGCGCAACCTTGCCATCATATTGCTTTCAGGAACCCGGTAACCTCGATCATCACGAGGTGTGAAGCCAGCAGGGTCTGCGATGTCAACAAAGTCATCAAAGCCACCGCCGCCGCCGCCGAAGGGTTTGTCGATGGCGTCGATGAAGTTATCGAATGAATCGCCAGGGTGTGTATCACCCAGCAGCTGGCGATAGTGGTCTGAATCGCCAGAATCCAGGAAACCACGTGCGCTCTCAAAACTACTGTCGGCCTGGTGAAGTGATTCATACGCATCCAACACGGATGTGACCCATTGTGTAGCAAAGTGATCGTAGTCGGCCTCCGAATTAAAAGTGCCTTTGTACTTTTCCAGAACATCCGCAGCTTGTTGAATGGTATCGCCGATCAACTGGCGTTGTTGATCGACCGATCCCGCATAATCAAGCTCGACGAGCATGCCCGCGCCAACGATGTGTTTGATGGCTGAATCCAACCCTTCGTGGCCTTCCTGAGGAGACAACGAGGTCAAATAGCGCTCAAGCAGTTTGTCGATGTAAAAGTCTTTATAGCCGCCATCAGCCAGTAGCTGTTTGGCTGTAGAACCTTGTTCTTTTAGCAGGCTATAGAGTGCTTCTGGAGTAACCAGCTTGAGAAGTTGGTTATTCAGGGTGTCCACATAGCGTTCGCGACTACTAAAGTTCGCTAGTAAATTACCGACTTCCTGCGCTCGCACTGCGTCAAATTTGCTAACACTGTCAGTATCAAGCTCAACGGCCAAGTCACTGATTAACTGCGGCAGTTGCTCAACAACATTGGTATCAGGAAGATCGACATTCAATGCATTCGCCGTATCCACCAATGCTTTTTGTTGTTCGCGAAGCGCCGAGATACTTGCGCGTAGCAGTTCCTGGTTTTTCTTAACCTGCTGCCGTATCAAGTTATCGGTAGGCCCTCCGTCTTCGATTCGACTAACAATTTCAAGAACCTCGGTACCAGGCTTGCCACTAAGACTGGTATCGCCCGTTAGACGAACCAACTCATTGATGGCCAGAGTCTCAAGATTCAAGTAACGAGAAACGATGGTTTTTTGTTGTTGAATGGCCAGCGGCGCGCTGAACTCAGGAAAAGCACGGAAAACGAGCGCGGTGGTTTCCGGTACTGTGTCTAACACCTTATTGATGAAAAGTTCGGGTTTTTCGCCAAAGGTCGTTTTAAGGATTTCCAGCATGCTAGAGACGTTCAAGCCAAGTTTGCCTGCATCACCGTTGCGCACTGAGATCACATACTCTGAGGTATCAGCAACCAAGGTTGCAAATGCCTCTCTTACCTTAGGGTTTGATGTGATTTCATTGTCTGATTTCAGCCCAAACTCAAGCAGTTTGAGTGACAACATGCCGCCTAACGCTTCTGGTCGGCCTTCAGCAGCCGTTAATGACCGATAGAACTGAATCGATTCAGAGACCGTATTAACATCGGCTTCAAGACCGTCGCTACGCAGCCAGGTTAAGCGCTCGACAAATTTTTCTGTGAATCTGAATGGCGTATTGCCTTCTTCGGTCGGTAGATACAGTGCATCGCCGTTGTCGAGTGTGACGCGATCATAACCTTTGACGTCTGAGCCAGGGTCAAACGGGGCAAGCTCCAATTGGCCACCGTCGGATTTAACGAAATAAAATTGATCAGGCGTACGATGCACGCCACTGACATCCGCAATGTTCTCACCGAGAGCTTCCAAGAGTGGTTTGGGGCTGAGGTTAGCATCCTTAAACACTTTTTCGGCGTCGGGTATAGCGTCTACCAAACCGGCATTGAGCGCATCGTTCTTGCCATCGCCATCCTGTGCCGCTTGAATCACACGTGAGAAATCGTTGCGAGAACCGGTATCGGTATTAAAGACTTTGTCTGCAACACCCAACTTTTCAGCGAAGGCGCGAAGCGCAAGAACAGCCGCTGTTTCTGGCGTGCCGCCGATGATACCCGCCGGGCGATCTAATCCCGTCAGATCATTTGGAAATTGAGAAAAGTACTTGGACAAGTCCGTTACCCGATCGAGAGAACCCTTTAACTTGTCTGGTCCATAATCAAAATGATCAAAGAAAAAGTCACCGTAGATCGCTTGAACCTGTGCTTTAACCTCTTTCGTAAATTCGACCATGTTGAATTGGCTATTCAAAAGACCATCAGGCAATTGCTGACTTGCAGCACCTGCTGCCACTAAAATATCGGCTAATACTAAGCGTGCGGAGCGATCGCCGTCTCCGTTCGAGAAGGTGCCATGTGGCGGTGCGTCATGGGTTATTCGGTCGTAACGCAATAGCGCCACTGCGGTTGCAACCTTAGGTAGATCCTTTTCAAGAATTTGATAGCGATTCGTGAGCTCTGCCTGAATCAATTCTCGATTCGAGGCACTGATCCCGTTGTTGATTTTCGGATCTTGAAGGGCCTGATCCAAAAAACGCAAACGTTGATATTCACTCTGTATCTGGTTCAGATACGTGTAGGTTTGATAGATGTTGTCAAAATACACTGCGCTATCGGGCAGCTTAATCTGCTTCAAGCGATCACTGATAACATACTCGGGAATATGCAGAGATCGGGTCGCTGGCGAATCTGTATCGTTGGCATCAAAGGGATAAAAAATCGGCCCCGGATTACCACGCGCTTCATTGATGGTGGTTTCAGAAATCCAGCCTGCTGGTGCATTGAGCGGGTTGTCGATAAACGACAATTCGCCCACAAAACGTGAGCCGGATGCTAAGCGTTCTTCAATGCCACCGTTACTCCATGTAAAGGTTTTACCGTCACTTAGCGTGATTGTGTGCGTGCCATCAGCACTGGTTAGAAACTTATTTTGTGATGTTACATGCCACAGCTCATGATAAGCCGCACTTAACTGTTTATCAGGAGTTGCGACGCGATCTAATATAACCTCAGACAAAACACGCATATCAGCGTCGGTTTCACCCAGGATCATTACGGATGTAAACCCTTCGGTATCTTGGCTTAGTTGTTGTGGGTTACCGACGCCAAGTATGAAGCCACCGCCATCAGCACCATAAACGTCTTTCAGAACGGAGCCATCAAGTTCTGCGACTTTTGCCGCTGCGAATATCTCCCTAGCAAACAGTACATGATCAGGTTTACTGGAATCTAACCCGTCGGCAAGAATCGCAAGTGCCTTATTGATATCGCCTGCAACTGCCGGATCCGTTACAGTGCGCTCCGGCCCACCAGCGTAAGTCAAACCAATTTTCACGCCGGGTATATTGGAATCAACAATACCGTTGTACGCAGAGTCATTGGCATACTTTGAAACAATGCGGCTAATACCCCCAATCGCCAGTGGTTCAAAATCAGGATCCTGAAGCCGCGCCAATTGCATTGCTGGTGTTAGCTCACCAACCCAAGGCAATTGAACCGCTTCGCTACCGGGTGAGGTAACTCCTAGGTCCGCGACGTAGCGATCAAATTTTGCCAACTGAGAAAATACATCGTGGGCTACCTGCGTGGTTGTTACATCGCCTGCTGATAGATCCGAGGCGATTTGCCGCAAGTGATCAAGATCTTCAGAAACAAGCCCAAACTCAGACTGAAAACGTTCTACCTGTGTCTCATCACCGCTCACATAATCGCGATAGTAATCCAGCGCAGCAGTAATCGAATCTTCCAAAGCGCCGGCATTAACCAGCTCTGTATGACCGGGAATCGATGTTGGTGGTGCAGTTTGAGCGGTGGGCAAGTTAATAGAGTGATCAACAACATCTTCGATCGACTGCCTAAAATTATCGAGACGTGTAGAAAGAGTGTCATCAAAATACCCAGTGTTACGGGCGATATCGATTTCAGCAGCAAAGCGCAGCGCCTGACCATCGAATTTATTCTGCAAATCACTGACTTTGTTCAACCAACCAACGTTGACTTCGTTGAGTGTCGGATCACGAAAAACAGTAACCGCATCAACCAAATCACCAAGATACGAAGATACATAATCAGCATACGACTGTTTGCTCACGCCGCCGCCATCAAAGAAACACAACCCCTCAATCCCCTGGAAAAGTGCTTGTCTCATAGCAGGAACGTGCCATTGCACAACGTCACTTTGTGTTGTGTCGTGACGGCAGATATGCCACTCAAGTTGAGTATATGGAAACGCATGCACCAGCACATCACTGAGTTCGCTCACCGTTAATTTGGTATCGGGTTTCAGCAGTACGAGGTCAAAAGACAAAGCATGAGCGTCGCGAATGTCATCGAGCAGATCAACAGGGTCAACAGCCGTTAGTTGATAGTTGGTGATAGACTCTTTGAATCCTATGCGGTCAAAACGCTCTATTTCTGCATCAGAGTGGATGAAATGCGACAGGCTAGACAATAAACGTGTATTGGCAGGAGTTAAAAAAGTATGCGTTACTGGGGCAGAATTTATAAATGTCTCAGGTACTTGTTCATAACCTCCATGCGCAAATACGACAGCGCGCCTTTGCGTTCGCTCATTATTCGGATTCTGGATCACCCAGGCATGGTCTGTTGTCTTAACGTGATAGTTTTGTGATAATTCGTCGTAAAATTGGGATTGATTCGCAGTTTTTTGAACGTGCATATAGGCCTCGTCATCGTTTATGAGGTTGTCACATCAGGGGTGAGAAGACAGTTGATCAAAAATCCCAATTTGAAAAACGAATTTACTAAAGGTGAAAATAATTTTATCAGTCTTATTTAACCTTCGAGTACTTCAAATGGGATAGCGTGTTTCCGTCTCTATAGGTAATGAGGTAAATCAATTTAAAAAGTTCAAACACACGCAACTATGTCTCGCGTTTGTCGGACGGAGACAAAACATGAATATTTTTCTGGTATTTTTACAAAAAATCAGAATAGGCATGTTAATGCTCCAGTTACAGAATGGTTTCACTCGTAGTGAATCGGCAGGCGGACAGCTAAACTGTCGTCCAATAAATAAAGTGATAGTGTTAGTTTTTTCAGTAACGGCTCGATGACCACGCCTGAATCTGCCAGGTATACCGGAACACGCCGTTCAACGTGGTAAAAACTGATAGGCGGTTTTCTTCGCGGATGCAGATCACTTGCATCACTTGTTAGTTGAATCCGCATTTCAAAAATGACGAGTTGTTATGCCTTTGGCACAAATGGCCGGAGTGAAGACACTAAAGGGAACCTCTAAAAACTATCTTGCTTGCGCTGGCGTCGTTAAAATTCAAATCAAATCGGTCACTTATTGCACATAAACCCGAGGGTCGGCCCCGCCCGTTTTCATCGAATTTTGCCTCGCCAGCGCTGCGTCGCCTACGTTTTTAGAGGCTCCCTAAAGATATTCGCCTGGTTGAAGGTTTAGATGTCGACATTCGAGCAATCTCATATCGCGCTCGACAACGACTATTCTAAATGGAGGTGCATAAGTTTGTTCCTGATATATATTTGCGATCACTCGTGCGGCTCGGGTTCAGGTATAACCCCGTCAAACCCTTGTCAATAAGTGTGTTGCCCCAGCCAGTTATTGCGACGATTACGATTGGGACAGCGTTGATCCTCGCAGGCAGGAGATTTCGAATGTTCACTGCTCTGGGGTAGGTCAATACCTCACACTCAACAATTCACTACTATGAAATCTTAATGCAAACAGGTGAACGGCCTGCCAGTGACGGGCCTGTTTGCGCCATTCAGGCGTAGCCGCGTCTAAAAAATGTTTTTTCTGATCCGAGAGGTGGTGAATGGAACTATAAATTTCAAACCCTATTAACTATGTTAGCGAGAGCGGACTCCAACCTTGATAAAGCGCCCCACCTTCCATATAGCCAGTTTTATAAGCGATGATCCAGAGATAGCGGGCTATTCACGTCCTTGTGGGTATTGTGAGGAGCGCTGATTATTGATCGTTAGCGCCCTGGAATAGGAAGGTAACCCTGAAACTTTTGAAACCCTTTGCCCATCAAAACCATCACTATAGAGCCGACTAATACCGGTGTTACCAAAAACAGCCAGCCTTGCCCTGAAAGCATAATTAAGATTGGGTTTGCGCCGGCAGGTGGGTGTGTTGTTTTTGAAACCAACATACAGGTAACACCCAGCCCCGTTGCGATGGCGAGTGTAATGGGCGTTACGCCGATGTATTGATAAAAGAATATCCCAATAGATGCTGTAATTAAGTGCCCAAAAATTACGTTTTTGGCCTGCGCTAAAGGGCTATTTGGTACGCCAAAAACAAGTACAGCAGTTGCGCCAAACGGCGCCATAATTAATACCGCGTTCTCCATATTTGCTTCAATAAATGACAACAAGCCTATTGTGATCGAAGCGCCAACTCCTGCAATTAAAGCTAACAAATAGCGATTCATATATACACCTCAAAAGTAGAACGATCTGTCTATTTGATAGAGTAGACAAATCGTTCTACCTTTGTCAATATAAGTACAATTAATTTTATGGAGGTTCGCGATGAGCCAAAAGCGCGAGTTACTGTTAAATACCGCATTAGACTTATTTTATCGACAAGGCATTCACTCAGTTGGTATCAATGAGGTCATCAAAGTATCAGGCGTTGCTAAAAAAACACTGTATAGCCATTTTAATGGTAAGGATGATTTGATCATGGCTGCCTTGCAGCAAAGGCATCAACTCTTCATGAGCTGGTTGGAAGGTAAGCTAGAGGAAATAACCAGCAACGACGAACTGATTGATGTTCTTTTCGGATCGTTACAAAGCTGGTTTACTGGAAATGAAAAACTTCTAGGAGCGTTTCGAGGGTGTTTCTTTATCAACACATCAGCAGAGTTTAGTAACCCAGAAAGCCAAATTTCTCGCTATTGCTGTTACCACAAAGAACAAGTTCGGCGGCTTATTCAAAGTAAACTAAGCAAAGATTCACCCGATCTTCTAAATGTGATTTGTTTGCTGAAGGAGGGCGCAATAACCACTGCATATATGACGGGAGAAAGCACTGAGATAGTTCAAAGTAGCGTAAGAATTTTACATAGCCTTGAGTGCTAATACCTGCTGCCGGGGAGGGCGCGCCACGTAGCAGAAACTAATCAATGCAGGGGGCTGCTGACTTCCATGCGAATTTTATCGGTAATCACCCCAACCGGCTCTTGTTGTGCGCTTGCTTACGCGCCAAAATCAAGAAGCTAAGATAGAAGAGCGGGGTTAACTACTCGTTGAATCACTCACAATAATTACGCCATTGTACGATATTGTAATAGGAGAGTTAGAATTTCATGATCGCTGGCTGCTGATGCGAGAGAATCATTTATTGAGGCTCTCTGTGGTAAGTGAATATTAAATTTTGAACGCAAAATCTCTACCACCTCTGCATCTATCGTCGGGTCAATTTCTTTTCCGGCATACGCGCAAATACGCTGATGAATGAAATCTTTATTTACCATGAAAAACAATACTCTTTTTGGATTTGAAGTTGATTGTATAGTGCTTTACGCCCAGGCTGCTAGCACGAAGCGCCAGAGGTGCAGTAAGTGTGCAGCAGTTGCGATCGCGTGGGTACCTGTTGAGTGCTCTGATCGGACTATTACTTTGTTTAGACTACTTGGTCTCTCGTTATAACATTTATTTCATCGCCAACCTTGCGGGTTCAAAGGTTATGCCTATATACCATTGTCACAACGCTAGGCTCAAATACGCAAAGAGTATCGGGGTGATTTCTATGACCAGAAAGAGAAACCCCGAAAGAACGGATGATGCATGTAGTTTTTTGGTATTCAGCGTCGGGTATACTGAATACTTCTCAATGAGTACTTGACCGAGTGCTATTCACCTCAGACCTCTCGATCTACACCGCCATACTCTCGAATATTGATGCCGTTTTCGATCAACCGGCATCAATATTTACGCAGCATCAAGTGTCAACGAATAGAAGCGCTCTACGGTGCTTTCGAATCGCCCTCGTCAGGTTTATCAGCGGATTGAACCTCGGCATCAAACTCAGCATCCGGTGCAGCAACGGGTTGTGACTCAGCCATATTTACGGTTGATTCTTTCTTAGGTAAGTCGGTCCATACGCGTTCTTCCGTAAACGCCGACCAAACCCATTTTGCCCAAGCCAATAAGCGGCTGGCAATCCACAGCGCCCACAACAACATCACCACACGATACGCAAACAGCGGCACGCTGAAAACATCCGCAGTTGGGAAGTCACTACCAGCAGCCCGATCCTGATACCAACTGAAGTAACCGGCATAGCTGCCATTACCGACGACCTTCATATCCGGTGAAGACAACAGCCCTAACGGAATAGCACCGACTAAAATCATCGCACTCACCACCGCACCGAATACCAAGAATATCTGCAAACTATTGAACGCAAGGCGTGGCATTGATTCTGGCTGCACCCGCTGGTAACGCCAGGCACAAATGAAGAAGAACGCCGCAATCCAGAAGATACCAAAGCCGTTCACCGTGGATAAACCAATACCCAGTAACAACCAATCGAACAAGCTAACAGGGATGTTCAGTTGCAGCTTGCGGGTCAGCGTATTCAATGCAATGGCCGCGAGGATGATCACCAGTAACACCCCCCAATACAGCATTGCAGGGCCAATCGGTGGGCCTTGCAAATACAGCGCCCAGCGATCTTTCGGCAGCTCATAGCTGAGGCTAATATTGGTCGCTTGCTCAGGTAATTGGATCGCAGGCGTCGTGCTCCACCATGGCAATGCAACCGCTTGCTGGAAGCTTACCTCAACCTCTTGAAGCCCCGGCTGTAGCGGCACGCGAATTGACGATTCAGTCGGCACATTGAGGGATTTTCCATTCACACGCAGCGACAACACCTTGGCGTTCTCCGGTAAACCGATGGGGTAGAATCCGCCTTGGCTAGCCCGCACGTCTAATCGCAGTTCTGATTTTTGCAGTTGTTTGCCCGCTGTATAATGCAGGCTGGCTTTTTCGACGGTTCGAGTCGGCCCTTTAATACCCGCTGGCCGGCTCATTGCTAACGCCAGCTTATCGCCCGGCCAAGGTTTCCAAAGTGGGCGCAAGGTGCTTACGCTATCGGCTTCTTTCACCGGCGGTAAACCCTGATAATCGACACGCCATAACGAAGAGGGTTCTACCCGCCATGTCTCAAGAAAGTGTTTTTGAGCTTTAGCTTCCAGCGTTAGCTGTTCAACCGGCTTCAAACTTGAACGCCAGTGCGCCGACGACTGGTTCGCCTTCAGCTGAATCGTGACATGGCCGTTGTCGATAGGCACATCGCTCAATACCTGTTCTTCAGGCCACAGCGGCACCCGCACGGTGATCGCGCCTTGATTCGGTGCTAATCGCTGTACGTGTGTTTCTAAACGCCACTGTTGGCCTAGCGTTAGGGTGCGATGCACCAACACAAACGCTTCTACCGGTGCAGGTTTTAGTGTTGTCTCGTTGGCCTGCTGAGTTTTCGCGCGCGCCGTTAGGCTCAGGCTGTTATTGGGCATCCGTTGATCAATCAATCCATCGATCTGCCAGTGCTCAGCTTGCGCAACAAAGTTATGTACTGGCTGCGAAAAGTTAACCGTAACCTGATCGGCTTGGGTTTTGGCCTGCATTTCAATCGCATGCCGACCTTTATCTAACCGTATCAACAGCTGACCGTTTTTGCTCTGTACCGAGGCGGGTTTACCATCCACCAAAACCCGCGTCAGCTGCCAATCACCTTTCGGTAACGGCGCTGCCACTGCGGCATCAGCGTAGGCATCAAAGCGCAAGCTAAACCGATTTTTATTAGCGGTTAACCGACCATTATCAAACCCAACACAATGTGGCAAGCATACGGGTTTTTTCGTCAACCGCTGCTCCAACTCAGTCATCAGATGTTTCGGCGGGTACTCATCCGCATAGGCTGATGAGCTTGACGTGATCGCCGTTGATACGAAGATCAATGGCAAGATTAACGCCGCTATTGCAGATGCCGTAGTTGTTGAGGGTATATCGGATTCTGATGGTTTTACCACTGCTGCAAGCCGCTGCAAGACAATCACGCCAAACGCTGCAATCAACAGCACACTGGCAACCAGCCACAAACGCGTCAGCCAAGGTGCACTGTAGACAATATCGATTTGCTGATTCGCCATCACAGGGCCAGAGGTATTCAGGTAAAGGCGATTCCACGTCCAAGTGGGTAAGCCCGGGCCGGTTTGCACACGATCATTCTCGGTAAGTTGATAGGGGTTAAAGGCTTTTTTACGAGGCGCCTGTGTCACGGTGTTTTCATCGCCCAATGCAGACAGGCTCGTCATACTCTTTTTCATTCGCTGAGTTGATCTCACTTGCCGCTCAGCGTCAGCAAGCTCAGGCTCAGCAAAATGCATTGCTTCACCTGCCTGATAACCGCTCATACTGCCACCATAATGGCCGACCTGCGAACGCTCCAAAGAGGGGTATATGGCCAACCGGAAGTTATCAATCGCAAAACTCACCGTCAGAATCACCAGCGCAACCGCACAAAGGCCACCGGCCACGCTAAATAGACGATGCCACGTGCCTTTTACTAAGGGTAACAAGGCGATAATTAACAACAGCGGTGGCCAAACCCATAGTGGTGTATCCGGCTCGTGGAAGCTGATCACCAACATCACCGCAGCCAATAACGCGACTTTTATCCCCATCAATTGGTAGGTTGCTGCCACTAAGATTAATACCAAAAATATCGACCAGAGATTCCAATGTGTTAGCCAACTGCCCTCGGCACTGTCGACACCATTCACCATCAGCACACGCCAACCCGGTGGTAAGTGCAAGGTGCTTTCGTAGCTATCAGCATCGGTATGCCAACCGATGGCAGAAAACTCACGTGGATTCTCTAAACGAGAAACCGCCTGCACAGCCACATCCGGGCTACGAATTTCGATGCCTTGCTGGCCTTTGTCATCGGTAATCAACACCGGATTGCCGGCTACTGTGGCACGGCCCACCTGCATCCCTTCGCCAGCGTTCAGTCGCCAGCCTTGAAACATTTGGCCGCCGATATCATCCAATACGGTCATGCCTTTGCCGTCGAAATCGAGCCATAAGTTGCGCTGAAACGCCAATTGATTAGCACGAGGATGGCTATCGCCACGCTCTTCAGTTGTGATTTTCAACGGTGTATCTGGCGTTAATCGATAGGTCGCCAAATTGCGCCAGCCGCCCGGAATATCAATCAACGAAGTATCAACCGCCGTTGCGCCACTTAAGGCCACTTGCCGAATATCTGTATTGGGCACAAAACTGATGTACTCATCTTTCGGCCAGTGTTTACTCTCAGCCTGCATACCCACCGTGGTTGGGTTATTGGTAAAGCGAGCAGTCACCCACAGCGTGTATTCACCCGGTTTTAATTGAACGCGAATATTACCGTTGGCATCCACGCGTGCTGGTAATCGAGAATCGATGCGAATGACTTCACTGTTAGCCGGCAACAAACGCCCAAGGTCGACTTCTCGTGCCGAACCACTGACGGATAATTTTAACGCCGTCGTCATCATCAGCGGCACGCCGTCATCCAATTTACGAAACACCTGCACGTTCAAGCGATTACGCTCTACCTGCTTTTGCTGCGTCTCGGCACGCCCCAGCACAAGCTGATCACCATGGCGATTGATCGTTTGAGATTGTTTGCCACGCGTCAGTGCCAGCAATGCGATGTTTGCCGGTACCATTAACGATGCCGGTTGTTGTTGCCAACGAAATTGCCCGCTCACTTGATATCGACCCTTAGCCACATGCAAAGCAGGTTTGCCGTTCACATCCAGTAGCGGCGACGTTGTGCGGCGGCTGGCTGCTGAGCCTGACAACACATTTAATTGAACAGCCTGCGGCCAATGTTTGTGATTCCCCGGCAAATAGACCAATGCCTCATCAGAGAACGTTTCAAACGTATAGTGGAAGTTCAAGCCATTGTTGAGCAGCGACATCGACAACTGCTCAGGCCATAAACACGAACGCGGTGCAGATTTACCGCTCGCTGACGCCAGCCATGGGCAATCAAGATTCGGGTGTTTCTCTTCAACCCAGGGAGCCCAATCCGTTTCAAATTGGCTAGCAGTTTGTGCCTGTAAACTGGCCGACAAACCAGTGATCAGCAGCAGACATGCCGCCAGCAGATATCGTAGGGAGATTGTCAGGTTAGCCATAGGGTCAATCCATTTGTCCGACACCGGCCGTGCCGATGAAAATGTGCGTGTGCTTTTAAATGCGGCGCGGTATACACCGGCTCGCGATGGGCGTGTTTATAGTAAACTAAAGTTCGTAGGTAAAACTGAATAGTGTTGCAATAATCGCGACGGGTTAGATTTTTTTGTGCGCATCTGCATTTTAGCCAGAGTTTACCTGTATGTTTGCGAACATCGTTTGGCGTGGTAATGCATAAAAGATTCCGTTAGGGTCATGGTCTGGTCGCATTTCAACGCAAGGAATACTGCTGCAATGAATTATGATGAAGCTAACGTATACCGACTTTTTTAAGCGGGCTTCGTTGTCTTCCTTTTTCTCATGCTATTGGTATCAGGAGTGGCTATGGCTTTCGGTAAAAAATTCGTTCTATGTTCTCCCTTTAGCGGCGCTGCTTTATCGAGCAATGATCAACCGATGCCTGGCGTCGTTATAGAAAGACGGTGGGTTTGGGGTTGGAACGGTAAACAGGGCATGGATACCGTAACGACTGATAGCAATGGTCATTTCGAATTTCCTGAAGTTATTGCGGCTGCTGGAACTGCCGCTTTTCTTCCGCACGAGCCAGATATCCAACAAGTTATTCGCGCCAAAATGCCATCAGGCGAGCTTGAAATTTGGGTGGCTAGTAAGCGCAACTATTCATTGAATGGCGAACTGGACGGTCGTCCGATACAGGTAAAATGCTATCTCGATCGAGAAGCCTCTGCAGACGGCCTTCTTTGGGGAACCTGTGAGGAAAAATAACTAACAACACCGACAACATGCAAAAGGAGTTCGCATGGAAACTATTAGCCCTTATTAATCAAAGGGGGCAGCGTTGTTGAAATATTCCTCTGGTAGTCAAAATCAATTACTCTGACCCGAATGGCACTAAGTTAAGCTCCTCTAGCGGCGCTATAATGCTTTAAAATAAGGGCTATTCGCCACCGAGTAGCCTTTGCCATGCAGCTTTTTCTATCACCCCAATTCCACATCCAAACGCTACGCAAAAAGCCGCTATCAGCTGCACGCAAGTACAAAGCGATTCAGAATAAATTACAGTCACATCAGTTGTCGACCATGCAGCAAATACTAGCCGCCTATATACCCTCATCGTTGTTTGATCGTTCGTCTACCAAA
>CACSIN010000015.1 GCA_902705835.1 BD1-7 clade bacterium | reverse complement strand
AACCCAGCGATCACTAATACAAGCTGTGTTATCGGTAATTGTATTGACAGGTCCGGTGCGCCAATATCCGATGCCATTGTTCGTGCGGGTTGGGTTACCGCCCGCCCGACAGTGAATGATCAAGCAGTCGATCAATTCCGCGCAGCGGTATCTGAAACCGTCAACGGCGATTGGGACGGCACCGCTCCAGTATTGCTCTCTGACTTCTCCCTGCCTGCCGGTGCTTCAGATCCGCGCCCAGTGAGTGAAGACTCTGATATTGAAGAAGTTGCGACCGTTTTACCCGGTGATGTTAGTTTTGCTAACAACGGCAGCGGCAATACCAATGGCGCATTCTTGGCTATCGGTACTGGCACACACATCAGCAATGCTGCGGATAACGCGAGTAACCTGAAGACGATTTTAGGTTCACGCTTTAACCCTACGACTTCTGGTTTCCTCAGTGAAACAGGTCGTTTAGGCAGTGATGGTAGTCTGATGGTGGCATTGTCAGAAAACTCATTGAATCAAGAATTGTCTCTGCGTTATGCGGCGAAAGAGTTTGACGATTTGGCAGCGATTCCAGGTACGGGTGCCGGTGGTATCACCGAACTGCTGAACAAAGCCATTAACGATGCATCGCCAATATCGGTGGGTAACGTTGTTAAAAACTCTCAGCTAAACATTGCTGTATCCAACGCACCTTATGTGCAGCTGGAAACCGGCAATGATGTGCGCTTGGTGATGTCTGATGTGAAGCTAAACCTTCAAATCGATCTGGGCCAAGGCATGATCACGCTGGTTGATTCGGATCTAGACCTTGAAGCCGTCCTTGGATTCTCAGTTGATGCTGATGGTCAGCCTGACTTCAATATCGAATCCAGTGATATTGGTGTGTCGGTATTGAATGTTCAGTCAAACGATCAGGTTGTGATTAACGGTGTGCGCTTGGAAGGCAGCTTAGCTGATCAAGTAGAATCTGAAGTACGCAAAGCCTTGTTGGAAACCTTGCCTGAGCAAATTGATGATCAGCTGCAAGAGTTGGGTGATTTGATCCTACCTCGCCAAGCGCCTTTCCTCGCGAATGTGGGTACCGATGCGCCAGCAGCTCTGACCAACACCTTACCTAAGATCTTTGGTTTGAAAGTTGCGCAAGACGGTATCTCAGTTGAAGGCTCTCACTTGTTGTTGAAGGGTGAGCTGAAAGATGTCACCGAAGGAACCAACGATACGCTGGTTAGCATGTGCATCTACTCATCTGCAGATGACCTTGATACCTGCCCATCGCAACAACCATAGTGATAGTGAACCCGGTCAGAAAAACAGCAGTCTCTCTGGCCGGGTGTTTAGCTTTTCAGCAAAAACAGTTATATTAGCCCGCTGACTTCTATCCAATGTCTGTTCTCAGGCGATAATAATAACGAGAGGTGACCAGGCGAACATTCTTGTCGCACTGGTTTTGAAGGTACTTCATATGTCATTCAGCTCCAGAATGGGCGTTACACTCGCCTCCTGTGCCATCTTGGTATCTGTGACCGGCTGCCAGACCGAAGAGCGACCTGGCCCTGTACCCACTCAGTTAAGTGTTACAGAACCTCTTCCCGCGGGTAACTCTGTTACTCTTCGAAATATTACCGACCGTATGGCATTTTTGTATGGTATTCGTGGGGCGCAAGATTTCGTCGGAGAACGCAACCCATACGTGGTTGAAGATCGTTTTGATCTGTTATTGAACGGCGTTGATATCACTAATGCTGAACTATACGGCATTTGTGGAACAGAACGTTACTGGAAGGGCGGCGATGATGTAGCTCACCCAGGCAATCAAACGGCGGATATGGACCCTGAAACGTGTTTTTCTGTTTTAAAACAAAATCAAGAAGTAGGGCTTCGGCTGGTTGACGTTGATCGGCAATCTGCCAGAGGGCCTTCTGGTTATCGTGTTAGCGGTACATCGACCAGCGGTACGATTATTTTTGAGGATCTTCAAGGGCTTTCATCAGCGATACGTGTTGGTGAAAATACACTGACGATGATCCCCAAGGGCAGTAATTCAAGTGTTTCAGCGCGTTTTTTCTATTTTGAAGATGCCCCACGCCTCGCTGTTACTTGTACCTATCATGGTCTAGCAATTAAACAGCCGAACCAACCTTGTAGTGATTTTTCTGCTCCCATTGCGAATCAACAATTTGCGATCCAGGCAAAGATTGTTGATGGCGCACCCATCGCCGGAGATGGTGTTGACGGTGTAACCGGATTACCCCGTTATAAGATTACCTTTAAAGATCGCAATGGCGATGTTATTGATGCGCAAGTGCGTATTGACGACGATCGTGAAACGTTGCATGCACAGTTTCCATCCTACCCAGATGTTGATGGTGGTTTCACAAGCAAGGTTGATATCTCCTATTCCTTGACCGATGTATTGGGGCAAACACGCTCTGATGCGTTTTCAATCGTTGGCCGTCGTTATAACCCCGCCATTGGCTTGATGGTCAATCAGCCAGCGTTAGATTCTGTGCAGCCGCTGTTTAATCCTATGCTGGAAGAGGTTATTGATTTTGGGTTTTCGCAGGTGTTCACTTCACCTCACCCGGTGGTTTTTGGCAGTGATACCAATGAACGTGCTGAAATTGGTGAGTTTATTAACGCTCCGCCTGTATTCAGTGCATCGATTCAAAACATGATCAATGAAATGTGCCCGCAGGTGCTGCGTAATCTTGCTAGCAGCTCAGCGGCTGGTGCTCGAGGTTGTGCGTTGTATCTGAATCTCGAGTCGAACAATCAAACGGGTATCGATTTTGGTTTTGATAAGGTTGGTGGCGGTGCTAACGGCTATTTCGATATTTTATTGCCGAAATTCAGTATTCGTATGGAGTTGGCAGGTTACGAACAAACACTGTCGGGAACTCAGTATTTGGGGAGCTTTAATACCACAATCGATCTGAATGACGCGCTGTTGCGTGGCGTTTCCAAGTTGTCAGTTGATCCAACAAAACTGCTTGGTTTTGGTGATATTGAAGAATTCCGTTTTATGTTTTCAGATGCAATCGGCCAGTTTATTTCTGATCGCCTGTTTGATGGCAGCTATGTCCCACAGCTACGAAATACACGTTGTGACAGTATTTGTGGCAGCTTTCCGGTAAATGATGCGAATGCCTTGGTTACGTTAGGTATTTTTACTGGACAAGTTAACTTCTCGACCATCGTTGAAGACACTGCAAATACCGTACTGCCAGAAATTTTGCGCAGTTTTATTGATACCTTCCCGTTGATTGGAGACCTCAAAACTAGCTTGGATGACGATGGTGCCACACTAATCGTTGACGACAGTGACCCAAATCGTCGGGTACAGCGAACTTTGACGGCCACATTTGTCGGTACCAAAGATGTTGAAGGCATCAATCCGTTTATTGATGATCGTTCAGGCTTGTTCCGCATGGGCGGCGGGTTTGAATTAGTGGATGCTGCAGGCACACGCATTGGTACAGAGATTTTAGGGAACCGATATATCAACCCTAATGGCTACCCGGATTTGTTCAACTTTGTGTTTACTAACAAAACCGATACTAAAGGGGTCTCTGATCCGGAACCTCTGGATATGGTTGTCGGTATCAGCGCCAATATGATTAATCAATTTTTGGCGACACGCTTCAGCTCTGGATACTTCGATAACAACCCAATTGAGTTTACGGTAGAAGAGAGTGCATCGAGCCCGTTTGAACGTTTGGCGAATGCGATTTACCTGAATCTGCAGGGTATCAGTGTTGGTGATTCGATCAAAACGACAATCACTCCGCTGAGCCCGCCGCAAGTACGTTTTGTGGGTGGTAAAGAATCCAGTTTTCAGATCTCATGGGACTTGTTGTTCGGTTTGATTAAGGGCGGTATTACTGACCCGGCAGTTACTGCAGCAGCAAATCTTGAAGTAAGTGAAGCGCGTATTTTGATAGAACGTGGCACGGAAGTGATTCTGGATGCAACGGCGAACATTGATCTGGGTACCAATATCCATCATCAAGACGGTAAACCGTATTTGTTTGTTCGCACGCCTGAACCACCGCGCACTGAAAATGAAGAGCCAACAATTGTGGCTGATCAGCGTTTGTTGTTGGCAATTCAAGAAATTAATCAGATCTCATCAGCGACTGGATTTGACCTGGCTACAGTCAAGAACAGTGATGGCGAAATTACTGATCGAGACGCGTATGGCGAAATGAAGGCGCAGGTAGGTGCACGTATTTTAGCGGTTTATGAGGAGCAGCTATTTGATGATTCTGGCGCTGAAGTTTTGTTGAACGATCTTTTGACAGAGTTCTTGGTAGAGAAATCAGAAATTATCGATTTCTCGAGTCGTGGTGATGCGATCGAGTTTCCGAATCCGTCAAACCCGAGCGATACCGTGTCGATTCTTTATCAGCGCTTGTTCTTGGGGCAAGATGCTGTTGAGATTTACCCCTACTTCCGTTGGTTTACTGTCGACGAATCGGGTGGTTGGTTGACCATGGGTATTGATGTGAAAGCTGAGCGTCATTCGACTCGCTTATGCCCTAATCCGGCGACACAGTTGTCGGTTTGCTACCAAGAGTAACCACTATTTGTTAGGGCTTTAGCCTTGATGAATTTAAAACGGGACTGCGATATGCCGTCCCGTTTTTGGTTTGTCACTGTTTGTCGTTAATGTTGAACCAGTAGTCACTAGGCGCAGGCTCTTGTGGGTATGGGCAATATGGGAGCCCGCTGCAGCACATAACTTCTTGTTCATGGTCGTTTGGTTTAGCTATTGATGTTTCCAGATCAATCAGGTTGACCGGTGCTAGAGCCGTAAAATGCTCAAAACACACTTGTGCGTTCATAGTGGGCCTCAATTGAAAGTTAACGCATTCCTTTTATTGGACGCTTACCTGCGTGTATTACTGCAAAAGGTAAGTTTTAACCGACGAACGTTGCGGATATCTCAACATCGTAACGCTTAATTAACTGGCTCTGCCGCTGTGTATTTTCTAAACTTCCGGCTCGCATTGTTTAAGGAGTAAATATGGGGCGCGCGTTATCATCTCTCATCGATAATATTGATTTGGAAAAAATCGATATTAACATCTTCCGCGGGAAGACCATCGATGACGCTAGGGATTATGTCTACGGTGGCCAAGTGTTGGCTCAGGCCATTAATGCGGCGAGTCGTACGGTTGCACGACCGCTGGTATTGCACTCTTTGCACGCCTATTTGCTGCGTGAGGGTGATGAAGATTCACCGATCATTTATGAAGTTGATCGTATTCGTGATGGTCGTAGCTTTACGACGCGTCGGGTTGTTGCCATTCAGCATGGCCGCGCCATTTTTAATGTTAGTTTGTCGTATCAGTTGCCGGAAGAAGCGTTAGTTGAACATGGCTCTCCAATGCCAAAAGTGGTTGGTCCCGAAGATCTGATTAATGACGAAATTCTAGCGATGGAATTGTATGGCGAAGCGCGACAAAAAGCCTGGCCTGTTGAATATCGGCAAGTTGACCCAGTGAATCCGAATAATCCCGAAGTAAAGCCTGCTAATACCTGTGTTTGGTTTCGCTCGAACGGGGCCTTGGCTGACGATTACGCCATGCATCAGGAACTGCTCGCATACGCCTCCGATTATCTGTTGTTGCAAACTGCATTGCGCCCTCATGGAATGCATGCGGATGAAGCTGCGCTGCAGGTTGCATCGCTCGATCATTCTCTTTGGTTTCACCGACCGTTTCGCGTCGATGAGTGGTTGTTGTATGAGATTGAAAGCACTGCTGCTGCTGGCGCGCGCGCATTCTGTCGCGGTCGCGTATTTAACGTTGATGGCGACCTAGTTGCGTCTACTGCGCAGGAAGGTTTGATTCGGAATTCCCGCTAGCCGGTTAGATGGCTAAGTGCGCACTGGGTGTTAAGGACATTTTGTCGTATTTGTGCCTATTGCCGCACTTCACTCGACTATTTAGGAGCTGCACATGCTTTTAGACGGTATCAAAACACGCACGGTTTTTTTTGATGAAAATCGCTCTTGCGTGCGAATGCTCGATCAAACCCGGCTGCCGTTTGCCATCGAGTGGCTGGATTTAAAATCCCCTATGGATGCGGTAAACGCGATTGCATCAATGCAAGTGCGCGGTGCGCCGGCTATCGGTGCCGTTGCAGCGTACGGTATGGCGCTGGCATGTAAGCAATCAAATAGCATTGAGAGCCTGAAGCAAACCGCTGAAACGCTCAAGGCTGCGCGACCGACCGCGGTTAACCTCGCCTGGGCTGTTGATCGACAGCTCGGGGTGCTAGAGCGAGCGCCGGTTGCGCAGTGGCAAGTATTGGCTCTGGCTGAAGCGAACGCGATCTGCGATGAAGATGTTGCAGCCTGCGAGACAATTGGTGAATTTGGTGCCGATCTGATTGCGGCCATTGCACAGCGTAAGAATGGCCAAACGGTGAATATACTAACGCACTGCAATGCTGGCTGGTTGGCAACGGTTGACTGGGGTACCGCTTTAGCCCCGATCTATAAGGCTGCTGAGCGTGGCATTGACGTTCATGTATGGGTTGATGAGACTCGGCCACGTAACCAAGGCGCGTCGTTAACCGCCTTAGAATTGTCTGAGCAGGGTATCGCGCATACGTTGATTGCTGATAATAGCGGTGGCCATTTGATGCAGCATGGTAAGGTCGATTGTTGTATCGTCGGCACCGATCGAACCAGTGCTAATGGCGATGTGTGTAACAAAATTGGTACCTACCTGAAAGCACTGGCCGCCCATGATAATCACGTGCCTTTTTATGTCGCGCTGCCAACATCCACCATCGATTTCAGTATTCAGAGCGGCTTCGATACGCCAATTGAAGAACGCAGTGAAGATGAAGTGCTTTATGTGAATGGGCTGACTGATGAGGGCGATATTACTCGAGTGCGCATAGCGCCACCGTCGACGCCTGCAGCAAACCCAGCATTTGATGTTACGCCGGCGCGCTTGGTGTCGGGGTTGATCACTGAAAAGGGGGTCGTCGACGCGACTCGGACGGCTCTGACAGGGCTACAGAATCAATACCACCGGGTAGATCAGTAGCGAATTGATAAGCCTAGGGATTCACTCACGGGAAAATGGATGAATACAGAGCAACTTAACATCACCGTTAGCGTTATTGAAGCGGCCAAGGCGCTACATACTGACGGCTTAACGTGTGCGAATTCCGGTAATGTTAGTGCTCGGTTCGGCGAAGGGCTGTTAATAACCCCGAGCGGTGTGCCTTACGTGCAGTTATCCCCGTCAGATATTGTCTGGCTGGATCTTGATGGTCGACCTAGGCCGGGTTCGCTCGCGCCATCGAGTGAATGGCATTTCCATTGCCGTATTTACCGCGATAAACCCGATGTTCATGGGATTGTGCATGCACATTCGCCAGCAGCGACGGCGTTTTCGGTAACCCGTCAGCCGTTGCCATCGTTCCATTATATGGTTGCGCTGTGCCGCGAAAAAAATTTCCCGCCTTTTCATATTCCGTGCTGTGATTATCAAACATTTGGTACCGAGGCTCTGTCGGGTGCCGTTGCCGCTTCATTGCAGGGGTATAAAGCCTGCCTGATGGCAAACCACGGTATGATTGCAACGGGGAAAAACCTCAGTAGTGCTTATCGGCTGGCTTTAGAGGTTGAAAGCCTGTGTGAACAGTATGCACGTGCTGTTTCGCTGAATATGCCGTTGATGATGCTAACCGACGACGATATGTCGGCAGCTTTCGACGCTTTCGCTCAATACGGCCAAAAAACCTCCAACACGTAAATTCTGCAGGGTAAAACTGTTAAATCCTGCGGGCTTCCTGTAAATCCTGATTTATTTTGTGGCTGACGTGTTGTAGGCTTTCGTGATGCTTTTTACAGGATGTATCTGAGCGTTTCAGATAGCGTCGAATAACAGAAAAACAATAAGGTAATACGATGGCAATCAAGTCGGCAATCATCGTTGATGACTCTAAGCTTGCGCGCGTAACGTTACGCAAAAAGCTTGGTAAGCACGGGGTTGAAGCAGATATGGCTGAGTCAGCGACTCAGGCCTTCGAACTGATGCAAAATAAAGCCTACGATATCGTTTTTATGGATCATCTGATGCCAGATATCGATGGTTTTGAGGCCACACAGCAACTGCGTTCGAAGTCTGAATACGCGGGTCTGCCCATCATTATGTGTACGGGTAAAGAACATGAAGGCTACCTTCAAGAGGCCCAGGCAATCGGTGCAAATTACACGCTAACTAAGCCGCCGACGGAAGAAACACTTGAAGCTATTTTGGCGATGGACTTTACACCGGAAACCGTCGTTGAAGATATGAGCTTTGCTGATATCAGCGCCGAGCTGGATGCGTTTGATAGCGGTGCGGAAACCGGCCTTGATGCCGCTGATGTTGTTGCTGAAGACGCCGTCGAACATGTGCTTGAAACGCCGACTGAATCCCCCGTAGTTGATTTGCCCCTGCCGACGGCAGAAGTCAGTACTGACACTCTTGCTGTGCCTGAGACAGATTTCGATGATGATGTATTAATCAGTGATGATCTGCCGTTGCCCGATTTGTCTGAAAGCGATCCGGTCGATGATAATACTGTTGAGCCTGCGCTGACTATTTCAGAGCCAGCCGAGCCCGAATTTGACATGTCCATGGAGTTTGATAGCGACTTTGAGGATGTTCAAGAAAACCACGTTGAGGAAACTATTCCTACCCCATCGGCAGCAAAAATTGAGCCGATGGCAGTATTAGAAGAGGCAGTGGATGTTGATCTGGATATCGCCAGTGAAACACTGCAGCAATCACTGGTTGATGATTTTGTTGTGCCCGAGGCGGCGACTACGTCATTTGATGAAACCTTGGCCGCTCAGCTCCGTATTGATATTCAAGAAACATTATCGGCTGAGCTTAGCCAACAGCTTGCGGATATCCGTCGAGAAGTGCGCTCGCAACTGGCGAATGTATCAGCGTCTGAGCCAGCAGATATGGGCGATATTGCGGCCGTGGTGCAGTCACAATTGCAGCAAAGCCTGCCTTCATTGGCAGATACTTTGGCAAATGATGTTGCCGGCCGTGTCAGCGAGCATGTTATCGCGCAAGTTGAAGAGCAAATCGACGCAAAAATTAACGACAACCTTGGTGAAAAAGTCACGCAGGCGTTGGCGGAGAATCCCGCTACAGGCGCATCGAGTGATCAGGGAATGTCGACCGAAGACATCGACACCTTGGTGAAATCTCGTGTCAACGCTCAGATTGACCAGAAGCTCAAGCGTGTAGAGCAAGACGTTGCTGCGTTGAAAGAACAGCAGCAGCTATCTAGCGCATCGATGGAAGGTTTGATTAACGAAGCGGTAGCAGAAACCGATGGCCCTCGTCGTGACGGTGGTAGCACTGCCAGCGTGAGCGATGATGCTTTGCAAGTGTTGGAGAATCGACTGGATGTGGTGGAGGCCGAATCCGGTGGTTCTTCTTTGCCAGCGACGTTGTCTGCCATTGCCTTGATTGTTGCGGCCGCCGCTGCAGCCGTAGCTGCATTGCCTTTCTTACCTGTTTGATTCTGTTGCCGCGTTCCGTCTGACGGATGCTCCCCCGACATAGCAGAACAGCACAGCCAATCTCAGTTTGGTTGTGCTGTTTCTTGCTCGCGTTTTCAGTGCGGTTCTGGCACTGATTATTATTCTGTGGTTATGATAAACTTGCCGGCTTTACTCCTATGCGAGTCAGGTACCGTCACGCCAGTGTGGTGTGTGCTACCCGTCTCAAGCATCCCAGTATGCAGAAATAGGCAGAAGTAGGCAGAAGTAAGGTTTTATTGAATGGATATTGCAGCATACATGCAAGAGGTAGGTCGTAACGCTCGAAATGCGTCTCGACAGATTGCCATTGCCGATAGCGGACAAAAAAACAGCGCGTTACTGGCGATGGCTAATGCATTGGATAATGCACGCGAGATGCTGATTGCTGCGAACCGCAAAGATTTAAAAAACGGTGAAGAGAAAGGGCTGGATGCTGCCTTGCTGGATCGATTGTCGGTCACCGATGCGGGCATCGACAAAATGATCGAAGGCCTAAAGCAGGTTGCCAGTTTGGCGGACCCTGTCGGTGAGATATCCGATCTTAAATATCGTCCGACCGGGATTCAGGTCGGCATGATGCGAGTGCCACTGGGCGTTATTGGCATCATTTATGAATCACGTCCTAATGTAACAGTTGAAGCCGCAAGCTTGTGCCTAAAATCCGGCAATGCTGCGGTATTACGTGGCGGCTCGGAAGCGATTCACTCTAATCAGGCGATTGCTGCCTGTGTTAAACAGGGGTTGAAAGACGCAGGCCTTGACGAAGCCGCAGTACAGATTATCGAAACCACTGATCGCGAAGCTGTTGGTCAGATGATTACCATGCCTGAATATGTCGATGTCATCGTGCCGCGTGGCGGTAAGGGGTTGATCGAACGTATCAGCCGTGATGCGCGTGTCCCGGTGATTAAGCACTTAGATGGTATCTGCCATGTCTATATTGATGATGATGCGGATGCCGACAAGGCGCTAAGAGTTGCCGTCAATGCAAAAACCCAACGTTACGGCACCTGTAATACGATGGAGACGCTGTTAATTGCTGAATCACGTGCGGCTGAGCTGTTACCTGCATTGGCCAAGGCGTATCGGGATAAGGATGTTGAATTGCGCGGTTGTGAAAAGACAGCAGCGATTATTACCGATGTGGNCGCGGCGACCGAAGACGATTGGCAAACCGAATATCTGGCCCCAATCTTGTCTATCAAGGTTGTTGAAGACATGCAGGCTGCAATTGTTCATATTAATACCTACAGCTCACAGCATACTGAATCCATTATTACTGAGAATTACACCAAGTCGCGCGAATTTTTGCGCGCGGTTGATTCCAGCTCTGTCATGGTGAACGCATCCACCCGTTTTGCAGATGGATTTGAATATGGTTTGGGGGCTGAAATCGGCATCTCAACGGATAAACTGCATGCCCGTGGGCCAGTAGGCTTGAACGGATTAACATCGCAGAAATACATCGTATTGGGTGATGGCCATATCCGTGAGTAATCCGATTGCTTACGTCGGTGGTACGTTTAACCCGGTGCATTTTGGTCACTTGAGAGTGGCTACTGAATTGGGTGAAGCGCTCGGCGTTGCACAAGTGATGTTAATGCCTTGTTATCAGCCGGTTCATCGGCAGGAGCCAGGTGTTACCGCAGATCAGCGTTTAGCGATGTTGCGGTTGGCGATTGCTGATGACGCTCAACTTTATGCCGATGCCCGTGAGATTGAACGTGGCGGTGCGAGTTATACGGTTGATTCATTGCGCAGTATTCGTGCGGAACAGGGTACTGAAAGCGCTATCTATTTTGCCATGGGCGCGGACGCCTTTAATCAGCTGCAGAACTGGAAAGATTGGCAGCAATTGTTTGACCTGGCCAATGTGGTGGTGATGCATCGCCCGGGGTCAGTGATTGATTGGCAGTGCGATTTTTTGCGTTCACGTGTCAAAGCACTGGACGGCATTCATCAAACAGCCGGTGATCTATTTGAGCTGGAAGTCTCAGCGTTGGATATTTCATCTACGGACATCCGGCAACGGACCAGGAAGGGACGATCCATCGATTATTTGCTGCCACCGAGCGTGGTTAAGCACATTCAGAATCATCAACTTTATCGATAAACTCTATGAATCTTGAACAACTCGAATCCTTGGTGATTCAAGCGTTAGAAGACCTTAAAGGCAAAGACATCAAAGTACTTGATGTCGCCGCTCTGACCAGCATGACCGACAAAATGGTTGTCGTCTCGGGAACCTCTAACCGCCATGTCAAAGCGTTGGCAAACAATATTGTTATGGACGCCAAAAAAGCCGGCACTCAGCCAGTGGGTGTTGAAGGTGACGATGTAGGTGAATGGGTGCTGGTCGACTTGGGCGACCTGCTGATTCACGTAATGTTGCCGGAAATACGCGGTTTCTATGACATTGAACGCCTATGGTCACAGCCGGCTTTCGATGACGAAAGTGAGGCCTGATAGCTGCGATGCGTGTCAGGCTCATTGCAGTTGGTCAAAAGATGCCGGCTTGGGTAACTCAGGCATATACTGATTATGCCAAGCGTATTAACGGCGATGTTCAACTGAGTTTGGTTGAGCTGCCGATGCAAAAACGCGGCAAAAACGTTAATACCGAGCAATTGGCAGAAAAGGAAGGTAAAGCTATTCTGGATGCGATTGCACCACAGGAACGTGTAGTCGCGTTAGATGTGCTGGGGAAACCGATTTCCACACCGGATTTAGCCGATAATATAAAACAATGGCAAATGGATGGGCGTAACGTGGCAATAATTATTGGTGGGCCAGATGGCCTCAGCCAGGCTGTGCTGCAGCGGGCAGATCAAAAAATATCCTTATCCAAACTGACCTTGCCCCATCCAATGGTGCGTGTATTGGTCTCTGAGCAGCTCTATCGCGCTTGGTCGATTAATCACGGACACCCCTACCACCGATAGTAATGGCATTGAGTCAGCAGAGTTATCACTATGCGGTATGACGCACTCAGAGACAGCGCGAAAGAACACCGGGTTATTCACCTGCGTATTTTTGTTGCGCTGTTTTTTGTGGTTGCCTTGATAGCGATACTGGTTTATCGCTATCACCACCTGCAGATCAACCAACACGAAATCTATCACACCAAATCGCAATCTAACCGTGTTCATCTTCAGCGTGTCCCACCTTCTCGCGGCCTGATATACGATCGGAATGGCCGTTTATTGGCAGAAAACCAACCCAGCTTTACCATGGCGCTGGTACGAGATCGTATTAATGATACCGATGCTGTATTTGCCGAGCTGAAGCGCTTGGCGTTGATTGACGATGATGACATCGAGCGTTTTAAGAAACGTGAAGAGCGTTACCGGATTTTTGAGTCAGTACCGTTACGTTTTAACTTAACCGATGAGCAAATTGCAACGGTTGCTGCAAACCGCGTGCGCTTGGAGGGTGTTGAGGTTAATGCTGACTTGGTGCGATATTACCCGGAGGGCGAATTCTTTGTGCATATGCTGGGGTATGTCGGCCGTATCAATGAGCGTGAACTAAAAAGTCTGGATGTTGAAAACTATGCCGGTACCAATCATATCGGCAAGATTGGCGTAGAAAAATTTTACGAAGATGTACTGCATGGCACAACCGGTTACGAAAATGTAGAAACTAACGCTCAAGGGCGTGTTTTGCGCGTATTGGAGCGTGTGGATCCGGTGCCCGGTAAGAATATCCGGTTGCATCTGGACCTAGATTTGCAAAAGGTTGCTTATAAAGCATTGGGAAGTTTCCGTGGCGCTATCGTCGCTATCGATACGCACACCGGCGGTGTGCTAGCTGCAGTCAGTACGCCGTCTTATAACCCCAATCTGTTTGTTAATGGCATCAGTTTTAAAGATTACAATGCGCTGCGTGACGACTTGGATTTGCCACTGTATAACCGGGTAATTCAGGCGCAGTATCCTCCTGGTTCGACAACGAAACCGGTGATTAGCTTTGCCGGACTTGAGACAGAATCAGTCACTATTAATAGCCGAGTTAAAGACCCAGGCTGGTTTCAGTTACCCAACGATAAACGTCGTTATCGCGACTGGAAACGCCAGGGGCATGGCGATACCGTTGGGTTTCATGAGGCCCTAGAGCAGTCCTGTGATGTGTATTTCTATGACTTGGCGTTTAAACTCGGTATCCGTAATATCTACGAATATTATGATCTTTTTGGCTTGGGTAAGCGCACCGGTATTGATGTGCCAAACGAGCGAAAAGGCATTAACCCGTCACCTGATTGGAAACGCGGACAAGGCCGGGGGCGCTGGTTTACAG
This sequence comes from BD1-7 clade bacterium, assembly GCA_902705835.1. NCBI lineage: Bacteria > Pseudomonadati > Pseudomonadota > Gammaproteobacteria > Cellvibrionales > Spongiibacteraceae > BD1-7 clade bacterium. Next base: position 28,886 of record CACSIN010000015.1, on the reverse strand, counting down.
GCGACAGCCTAAACCTCGGGATTGGGCAGGGGTTCTTATTAGCAACACCGATGCAGTTGGCATACATGACGTCGATTTTGGCGAATCAAGGTGAGCGTATAACGCCGCGTATGGTGTCGCATGTTGAAAACATACCCTTACCTAAAGAAGCTTTGCCACCCATCGAAGCCAGTAAACCCGCTCATTGGAATTATGTACGTGAGGGGCTCGAGAGCGTGATTCACGGGCGTAAAGGTACAGCGAGACGTTTACGGAATAATATCGATTACCGTATTGCCGGAAAATCCGGTACGGCTCAGGTGGTTGGTATTGCTCAAGGTGAGCGATATGATGCAAAAGCCTTGCAAGAACGTCAGCGCGATCACGCACTTTTTGTTGCCTATGCACCTGCTCGAAAGCCCGATATTGCCGTCGCTGTGATGGTTGAGAATGGCGAAGGTGGTAGTTCAGTCGCCGGGCCGATGGCAAAGCAGGTGATCGATGCGTGGATAAAAACATTGGCGCGTGAAAAACAGAAAAAAGCCCAAGCGTTAGAAGCGCTGAAGGCAGAGAAAGAGATAGACGCAGTGACGTCTCATTACAGATATATTCCGTTAGAAACGACAAGACAAAACGTACAAGCCACCGAAGACCAGGATAGGGTGAATGGTTGACTCAAAGGATTATGTCCGCCAGATAGACAGCGAAGGTTTTGCGCGTCGGCGTAATTTCTGGGGCAGAATACACCTTGACCCCTGGATGCTCATGCTGTTGTTGACCCTATTCATTAGTGGTCTGTTTGTTCTTTACAGTGCCAGCGATGAAGGTCTGATGGCGGTGAAGCGGCAAATTCGATTTTTTGCTGTTGGCTTGGNCGTTATGGTGATTGTGGCGAATGTTCCTATGCTTTTTTATCGCCGGGTTGCCCCTGTCATATATTTAGTTGGGCTCGTACTTTTGGTGCTCGTCATCATCATGGGTACTGGAGCGAAAGGCGCCCAGCGCTGGTTGGCGATCCCGGGAGTTATCCGCTTTCAGCCGTCGGAAATTCTAAAGCTGGTGATGCCATTGACGGTTGCCTGGTACTTGAGTGCCAGAGCGCTACCGCCAAAGCCCAAATACGTTTTTGCTGTCATGGCAATTGTGTTTGTTCCAACTCTTCTGATTGCCGCGCAACCGGATCTCGGCACGTCGATTCTGGTCGCCTCCTCAGGCATTTTCGTTTTATTACTAGCTGGGCTGAGTTTCTGGTATTTGTTGGGTGGGGCCGCAGTTCTGGCCGCTGCCGCTTATCCGATGTGGCACTTCGGTTTACGTGAATATCAGCGCGGCCGAATTCTGACGTTGTTGGATCCAGAAAGGGATAAATTTGGCGCTGGCTGGAATATTATTCAATCTAAAACGGCGATTGGGTCTGGTGGGTTGCACGGTAAAGGTTGGTTTGAAGGAACACAGTCCCAACTTAATTTTTTGCCCGAGAGCCACACCGATTTTATTATCGCAGTATTGGCTGAAGAGTTTGGCTTTGTCGGTGTAATGTTGTTGTTAGGCCTTTACTTGGCAATTGTTGCCCGAGGGATGGTTATTGCTTGGACGGCCACAACCAACTTTAACAAGTTGGTTGCAGGTAGCGTGACACTAACCTTCTTTGTCTACATATTCGTCAATATGGGCATGGTCTCAGGTTTGCTTCCCGTGGTGGGAGTGCCGCTACCGCTGGTCAGTCGGGGGGGCACTTCAATCGTGACATTGATGGCCGGATTTGGTTTGATAATGGCAGCAGCAACAGACAAACAGCAATTTGCTAAATAAATATGTGTCGGCCTGATTATGCGTTTTAGTCATTCGTTGAATGGTTGGCTGTTATTCAGCCGGAATTTACATAGACGCATTTGCCCTTTTACCCAATAATTCGATCTCTGCCGCTGCGCTATTCCCCGACTTTATACCGGGGTAAAGTATGCCTATTCGGCGTTTTTATAAGTTTTACAGATAACGATAAGCCGGTACCGGAAGGACAACGGATGAGTAATAACCAAGCACCTGAATATCAATCTCGTTTTGACTGTCGCAATACATCAAACCTGTTTCATCATCTGCATGTATTCACAGCCGTATTTTCAGCTTTCTTGGCGTTGTGTTTGTCCACGAATGTGGCGGCCGAGGATTATAAGAACCGTGAGGATGTGAAAACATTCGCCCGAGAATTCGCGAAAGAACACAACAAGAATGAAGCAGAAGTACTGATTCTTCTTGAGCAAGGCAGTCGTAAACAGTCGATTTTGGATGCAATTTCGCGACCTGCTGAGCGTGTACTGAACTGGGGTGGCTATCGCAATATCTTTCTCGAGCCGAATCGTATCAAACAGGGTGTCGCTTTTTGGAAAGAACACGAAACGTTGATCAACGAAGTGAGCAAAAAATACGAGGTTTCTCCGGAGATTATCGTAGCGATATTAGGTGTAGAAACCCGTTACGGGCGTTTAACCGGTGGTTATCGTGTACTGGATGCATTGATGACGTTGGGTTTTGACTACCCGCCGCGCGCCAAGTTCTTCCGTGGGCAGCTAGAGCAGTTTATTTTGCTGGCGGATGAGCAGAATCTTAAAGCGACTGATTTAAAAGGTTCTTACGCTGGTGCGATGGGCTACGGTCAATTTATCCCGGGTAGTTACCGCGCCTATGCCGTTGATCATGATGGTGATAACGTTGCTGATATATGGGGTAATCCTGCTGATGCAATCGCCTCGGTGGCGAACTATTTCAAACGTCATCGCTGGCAATATGGCGAGTTGGTTGCCGTTCCTCTGCTCAATCAAACGATTGCGCCTGACTTGATTTCAAAGTCACCTAAGCCAGACCGTTCGGTGGGGGATTTGCGTGAAGCCGGTGTTGCTGTGCCTGCTGCGCTCGATAATGCCGCCCGAGTGAGCCTGCTCGCCTTCGAAACTGACGATGGTCTAGAGTATTGGCTGGGTTTCGATAATTTCTATGTGATTACCCGTTATAACCACAGTCGTTTATACGCGATGGCAGCGCATCAGCTTGCGGAAATCCTTCGTGCGCAGATGACCGTTAAAGAGTAACGACTGCTGTGATGCTAAAACTGCCACTACGAGTGAGTGGCAGTGAAATTGCGCGCTGATATCAATTTGCTGACAATATAAAGTGCCGAGTGCAAAACTTAAAACATGAGTGTTTTCCAAAAATTACCATCAAGTCTGTCTTTCGTTGCGATCGTAAGTCTGATGACAGCTTGTTCTGGCACGCCGGATAAACCGCCGGTATCCAAATCTGATCAATATCAGCTTAATCGTTATTCGATTAGTCAAGACAGACAGCCGCTAGACTTTCCCAAACCGCATGAGATCAAAGATGCGACGCCTCGAGCTGAAGAGCGTAAGCGGGCCGGTAATTATTCGCCGTACACGGTTTTTGGTAAAACCTACCGAGTGATGGACGACAGTCGTGATTTCAAACAGTCTGGAAAAGCGTCTTGGTATGGGCTGAAGTTTCATGGGCATAAAACCTCCAATGGTGAGATTTATAGCATTTATGAGATGACCGCAGCGCACAAAACATTGCCAATCCCCTCATATGTGCAAGTCACCAATCTGGCCAATAACCGCTCTTGTATCGTACGGGTTAATGATCGCGGGCCGTTTCATGATGGCCGTATTATCGATCTATCTTATGCCGCTGCGACCAAACTTGGGTATGCAGGTATGGGAACGACAGACGTTAAAATAGAGGTTATAGACCCCGACGAATGGATCGCGGCGCAAGCGCGTCAGCAGCAATCGCAAGAAAAATCGAGCGGTGGCGTCACCTCGGCAATGGAGGTTTATTTGCAAGTTGGCGCTTACTCGCAGCTCAATATAGCAACGGCAACTTATCAGCGTCTGTATGCTGAATATAACTTTCCGGTGATTTTAAAAACCGGTCAGGGTAGCGGTGATTTCCATCGAATCCATATTGGCCCGGTCGCTGAAGCTGATGTTGCGAGTATTCAGGATAAACTCGTGGCATCGGGCATGCCGAAACCGGTGCGTGTGCGCACTGCACCATAATAAGTTTGCTGTTTTATGTGTTGGCATTGTTATGGCAATGCCGTTGGCCGAGTGTCTTGGTGGGATAGTCGGCCACTCTCTAGAGCTTTACCTTGAAACTTGCTAGGATACCGGCCGTTTTGTCATTGTTGTTCGAGCGACGGGCCGCATGGCAAGATTAATAAAAACATATCGACAGAGTGACAGCATTCAACTGGAGTAATGTTGTTACGTCGCTGGAAAACAGAGTTTTTATATGTCTGCGCAACGGAAAATACTTTACCTTTTTGTTCTTTTGATTTGGCTCCCTGCGGCAGTTGCTGCTCCGGCGCTAATACCTGCTCCGCCAGCTATTGCGGCAAAAGGCTACCTGTTGATGGATGCCAACAGCGGTACAGTGCTGGTTGAAAAAAATGCTGACGAGCGCTTGGAACCGGCTAGTTTGACCAAGATGATGACCTCATATGTAGCTGACTATGAGTTGGCTCAGGGTAATATCGCTCTGGACGATATTACTACCGTCAGTAAAAATGCTTGGGCTAAGAACTTCCCTGGCTCCTCACTCATGTTTTTGGAAGTTGGCAAAAAAGTTAGTGTCGAGAACTTGTTGAAAGGTGTCATTATTTCATCAGGCAATGATGCAACCGTTGCTCTAGCTGAGCATATTGCCGGCAGTACTTCGGCCTTTACTGATATCATGAATCAGCATGCTGAGCTTCTTGGCATGTTCGACACCCAGTTTCGTAATCCTCATGGGTTACCTAAAGAAGGCCATTACACCACTGCGCGTGATATGGCGACGTTGGGCCGTGCCATTATTCGTGATTTCCCAGCGCAATACGGTTACTACTCTCAGAAATCCTACACCTTCAACGGTATCAAACAGCTGAATCGCAACAAGTTACTGTGGCGTGACGACAGTGTTGATGGTCTGAAAACCGGGCATACTAGCCGCGCTGGTTATTGTTTGGTGGCTTCTGCCAAAAAAGATGACATGCGTTTGATCGCTGTCGTTATGGGCGCGAAGTCGGAAGAGTCACGCGCGCGTGAAGCCCAAAAATTGCTGTCGTATGGTTTTCGCTATTACAAAACGCTGAAGCTTTATGACGAAGGCGAGATGGTTCAAAAGGTAAAGGTNTGGGCCGGCGATAAAGAAGAGCTCGCACTCGTAACCGAAGACGATGTCTATATTACCGTGCCGCGTGCTCAAAAGGATGATGTTGATGCGCGAATGGAGATTGATCAGTTTATTGAAGCACCTGTTGAGGCCGGTAAAACTTATGGTGAACTGGTCATTGGTGTTGGTGAAGGCGAACCTTTGATGAAGGTGCCGTTAGTCGCAAGCTCTACCGTTGAAAGTGGCGGTTTTGTGCAAGTTATCTGGGATAAAATTCAACTGTTTTTCTATCAGATGCTGGAGGGTTAAATGGCTAAGCCGGTCAATCAAGAGCCCCCTAAAATTGAATTTCCATGCCGATATTCCATCCGTGTTTTGGGAGAAGGCCATGATCAGTTTATTGATCGTGTTGTAGAAATTATCCAAGGGCATGCCCCGGAGCTTAAGCGCGAACATGCCAAGGCCAAGAATAGCAGCAAGGGTACCTGGTTGAGTGTGCATGTTGTGATTGATGCCACCGGTGAAGAACAGCTGGCGGCGATTCATATGTCGTTGAAAGCCTATGCCTCTGTCAAAATGGTCATTTGATGACTCAAACCTCCGGGTTGCCAAGTGACCAGCCGGAGATTCATCAGGATCTCTTGCTGGTTCGCCACCTCACTGACCCTTCCTATGAAATCTGTTGGCATGCCATGCAGGATTTCACCAATAATCGCGATATTGATACGCTCGACGAATGTTGGCTGGTTGAGCATTCGCCTGTCTTCACGCTGGGCCAGGCGGGCAAACCTGAACATATCCTGATTCGTAAAGATGTGCCGGTTGTACAAACAGATCGAGGCGGGCAGGTAACATATCACGGGCCTGGCCAGTTGATGATGTATTGGCTGGTGGATATCAAGCGGCGTGGCGTTGGCGTGCGAGATTTTGTATCCATTATGGAGCAATCGGTTATCGAGCTTTTGTTGCGTTTCAATATCGACGCACATCTAAAAGACGGCGCGCCAGGTGTGTATGTGAATGGCGCAAAAATATCGGCACTTGGGCTGCGTGTGCGTCGAGGACGAACCTATCACGGGCTAGCACTGAATGTGGATATGGATCTGACGCCTTTTGAGTGGATTAACCCTTGTGGCTATGCGGGATTGGAAACTTGTAAGATGCGTCAATTAACTGACCTGCCGCTGGAAATGCCGTCGATAGAATCACAATTACTTGAGATTTTTGCTCAGCGGTTATCATATAAAACGGTTAAACAAGTATCGTAATCTCTGATCAATAAGCCTGTCGTCGAAATTTTTCTGTGAATCCGCTACACTGTGGATCTTTCTCACTCCCTGTTCTGTAAGTCATCATGTCCGATACTTCAAAGCCTGCCGTTAAAAAAGTCGTTCCCGGAGAAAAACTCCGCGGTGCTGATAAAGTTTCACGTATCCCTGTTAAAGTGATTCCCACCACGGAACTGCCGAAAAAACCCGATTGGATTCGGGTAAAGATGCCTATTTCACCGGAAGTGACCCGCATTAAAAATTTACTGCGCAAGGGCAAGTTAGCCAGCGTATGTGAAGAAGCACAGTGCCCTAACCTTGGTGAGTGCTTTAGTTCGGGCACGGCAACGTTCATGATCATGGGTGAAATATGTACCCGCCGTTGTCCTTTTTGCGATGTTGCTCACGGGCGCCCGTTGCCTCTCGATGAGAATGAGCCGCGTGAGCTGGCCGAAGCGATTGCAGAAATGGCGCTCAAATATGTTGTTGTAACATCCGTTGACCGTGATGATTTACGCGATGGTGGTGCTGGGCACTTTGCTGCATGTATCCAGGAAATGCGCAGTCGTATGCCTGCCTTGTACATTGAAGTACTTGTGCCGGATTTTCGTGGTCGCATGGATGTTGCATTGGATATTCTTGCTGAAGATGCTCCGGATGTGTTCAACCACAATCTAGAATCAGTGCCTTCGCTGTATCGTAAAATTCGACCCGGGTCGGATTACCAATGGTCACTGGATTTACTGAAAAAATACAAAGAACGTCGCCCAGATGTATTGACTAAATCAGGTTTGATGCTTGGTTTAGGCGAGACCAAAGACGAGATTGTTCAGGTCATGAAGGACATGCGTGCCCACGATATCGATATGATTACGCTTGGACAATATTTGCAACCAAGCCGCAATCATTTGCCAGTTGACCGTTTCGTGCATCCCGATGAGTTTGATGAATTGGGTCGAATCGCAGAAGACTTGGGCTTTAAATCGGTTGCCTCGGGGCCGCTGGTTCGCTCGTCCTATCATGCCGATAAGCAGGTGGATGCCAGCTTGTTGAAACAACGATAGGCGATCTTTTTGCCGACATAAAAATACTGCTGATAGCTGAATACAAGGACGAATACAGAATGCAGACGTTTCTTTGGCACGACTATGAAACTTGGGGCGTAAACCCGGTTTATGACCGCCCTTGCCAGTTTGCCGCAATACGCACGGATGAGAATCTGAATCCGGTTGGCGAACCGGTGATGATTTATGCCAAGCCCGGGNCTGATTACCTGCCGCATCCCCAAGCGGCATTGGTTACCGGTATTTCGCCCCAGCACGCAGATGCAAATGGCGTGTGTGAAGCGGCGTTTATCCGCCAAATTCACGATTTGATGATGCAACCGCAAACCTGCAGTGTGGGCTACAACAGCCTGCGTTTTGATGATGAAGTCACCCGTCATACCCTCTATCGAAATCTCCATGATGCATATGAACGTGAATACAAAAACGGCAATTCGCGCTGGGATCTCATCGATGTTGTGCGCCTGTGTGCGGTAACGCGGCCGGACGGTATTAACTGGCCGACGGATGAAAACGGTTTGCCCAGTTTTCGACTCGAAGCGTTGACGGCTGCCAATGGCATCGAACAACAAGGTGCACATGATGCGCTGGTTGATGTGCGAGCAACCATTGATGTTGCGCGACTGATTCGCGACAAACAGCCGAAGTTGTTCGAATACGCATTGTCGATGCGCGATAAAATGACTGTGAGCCAGTTATTGAGCGTCGGTAGTTTTAAGCCGATTTTCCATATTTCAGGCATGTTTGGCTCTGCTAATGCTTGTGCATCGGTCGTTGTGCCGATAGCGATGCACCCGACGAATAAAAATGAAGTGATCTGTTTCGATTTACGAGAAGATCCAACGCCGTTTATGACGTTGGATGCAGAAACATTGCGTCAGCGTTTATTTGGCTCTAATGCCGAACTGCAAGTACAGGCAGAGCAAGCGGGTGTTGAATCGTTGGCACGCTTCCCGATCAAAAATATCCATATCAACAAGTGCCCGATGGTGGCAGGTGTTGGGTTACTAAAAGATGAAAGTGTTTGTCGTCGAGCCAACCTGGATCCGGCGCAAATTATGCAGAATTTGCAGCGTGTGCGAAATTGGGGTGAATTGCCGGCGTTATTAAAACAGCTATATGTGGGGCGCACGTTTGAAACGCCTTCAGACCCCGATGCCATGCTGTATGGTGGCGGATTCTTTTCTTACAACGACAAAAACCAATTAGCGCAACTACGTGCGCTCCCTCCTGAAGAGCTGGCTGAGCAGTCGTCGGTGTTTGATGATGCACGATTACCGGAAATGGTATTTCGCTATCGCGCACGTAATTACCCGCAAACGTTATCTGCTGATGAAAGAGCGCAGTGGCAGGAGTATTGCGCCGCAGTATTGGATAAGCCGGGTACGGATAAGCGTTTGAGTTACGACGTTTTTGACTCTGCATTGGCCGAAGCCGCTGATACAGAGCAAGGTGCCGCGCAGCGGGCTTTGCTGGATGCGTTAGCCGCTTGGAGGCAACAATTGCAACATACAAACTCGGTATTGGATGAACCTATTCAGTAAACTACGGTCATACAGTACAAAGGATTGTAAAAATTATCCGAAAACGATAAAAACGATTGCCCGAAATCTATCACCTACGTTCTATGAAGTATCTTGATCCTCACGGTGAATAGCGTGTCGACTGTCTTTATCGCTTACATCTGCGTTATTAGCCTAGTTGGGCTCATTTCACAGGTTATGGATAATCCTTTATACTCCGGTGCCTTTTAAAATAATTAACATAATGAACGCCCTACGAGGTCGCCCATTCATGAATAAAAAAATCGTAAATTCGCTGCTAGCGGGATCTTTGGCACTTGGCCTGATTGCTTGCAGTAACGATGACAACGTTAACGGTGACGGTTTCGCCACCTTCTTTCATAGTGTTCCAGATGCTGGCTTGTTACGTTTCGAAGGGGATACCCGGAATTACGGTAGCGTAGACTACCAGCGTTTTGGCAGCGGCATTCCGTTAGAGGAAAAAAGCTGGGATCTGACGATCAAAGATTTCAACAAAGACGATATTTCCGCTAGCCGCACAATACTCGATACAAACTTTGAAGTGTTTGATACTCGTGAGCGCAATGTGTATGCAGTGTCGGGCAGTGCGATTGATAAAACCGTTAAATTACATCGACTGAAAACGGCAATTGACCGTGATTCTCGTACCTTTGATGTCAACGGTGACACTGAAGAAGACAATATCTGGATTAACGTTGCGCATATTCATCCGAAATATCAAGACGCTGCGTTAGATGTTTATTTGCTGGAAGGCGCTGAAACAGTCGCGAACTCTTCTCCGGAGTTTACGCTGAATTATGGCAGCTATTCCGGTGGTATTCGCCTTGAGACAAATAAGCAACGAGTGGTTGTTGTGAATACTCAGGACGAAGCTGTGTTGTTCGATTCAGGAGAACGTAATCTGCTGGATCAATTTACCCAAATGATTATGTTAGTTCAACACCCGAGCATTCCGGATGCGATGCAGGGTGTGTATTACTGGGTTTCAGGCTCTGAAATCTGGGGTACAGAAGGGGACGGTAGTGTGGCAGCACGTGCTAAAGTACGTTTGCTAAATGCTGTACGAGAGACAGAATTAAGCGAGGCCGAAGCCACTGGTAAAGATGATGTGAGCCTGTTATCTGGAGCGACTGTTGCCTACGGTGCTGTGTCTGATGCAGTCGAGGTCACTCCTGGCTTGTATGATATCGATTTGGGTTTTGCATCGGCATCAGAAAAACCGGGCCTGAGCCGCTTGTTGCAATCTGGCTATGTTGAAACTGTTATCGTTACTGGCCGTGCCGGAGATGATGAAGAGCTTAACGTTACTGTTATGTCTGATGATGGTCGTAGCTTGCAATCTAAAGCGCGAGTTCAATTTGTGAATCTTGCGTATCAGTCAGATGAAGATCGTTATGTTCCTTACAATGTTCACTTATTGAAAGAAAATTCCCTCGAAGACCTAAGAAGTCGAGTGCCAGAGTTGGCCGGGTCTGAGCACTTGGGTGTTGGTAGCCTCGAGAAAATCGTTACCAGTACATCTACCAATGGTGAGCGTTATGAAATTCGCGTGATGAAACAAGATAACATTGAACGTGTTGCGACCATTCAGTTAACACTGAAAGAAGGTGACAACAAGCAGGTTGCGCTGATTCAACGTGACAGCGGATCAGGCTTTCAATTGATCGATATATCTGCGGTGTCTGCGCCTTAAATATATCGTAGTGATCGTAGAGACAAAAACCCGGCTGAAAAGCCGGTTTTTTTTATGGGCGCTATTTCGTTTCCTTATGATGTTGTTAATTTATACACGTTCACTGTCCTATATTTCAGAAAGCGATAACGCGGATACACAATAGGAACAGGCTATGGAGACGTGGTTTACTGCATCACTTACGCAGATTGAAAAAACCAGTGATGAGCTTTACGTGATGCACTTTGCAGTTCCCGGTGGTGAGCATATACATTATGTACCTGGCCAGTTCGTTAAGATTGAAATGAATGATGGCGAGCCGTTTCAGCGAAGCTATTCGATCGCGACTATGAGTGACACTAGTAACTTCGCCAACGGTTTGGAAATTGCTGTTTCATGGGTGGATGACGGTCGCGCGAGCGAGTGTCTATTCTCGATGGAGTGTGGCGCTAGCGTTGATGTTTATGGGCCTTTTGGGCAATTGTTTTTACCTGATCCCAAAAACATGCCTAAACGTCTTTGGTTGGTTGGCACGGGAACGGGGGTGGCGCCCTATAAGGCAATGGTACCTGACCTCAAGCAGCTTCTTGCTGCTGGCAAGGTTGATATCCGTATAGTTGTCGGCGCGCGCGATCAGGCGGGCATACCCTACCTTTCGTTATGGCGAAGTCTGTCTGAACAGCTCCCAAATTTTGAATTGTCTTTGTGTTTCTCGCAAACAATGCCCAAAGTTTTGCAGGGCGATGAGGTGATGGGGAGAGTGCAAGCCGTTATCAGTGACGCTTCATTAAATCCGGATAGTGATCTGTTTTATCTATGTGGTAACCCCGACATGATTGATGATGTTTTCGCCTTGCTTAAAGATAGGGGCTTTGCGGTCAAATCTGTACGGCGAGAAAAATACGTTTATGCAATAAGGCGTTAACAGTTATTGAACTAAACCCTGCTGCGGGCATAGAATACGCCGGTTTGTCTGTAAACTAGAGTGGCCCGATGATGCGGGTCGTCGACACAGAAGGTTAGTCAGTGAAATTTCCCGGTAGCCATATTTTATCCATCACCCAATTCGAGCGACACGACATAGAATCTGTCTTTGCGGTTGCCGACCAAATGGCACCCTATGCGCGACGTGAAAAAATGACGCAAGTGCTTGATGGCGCGATTTTGGGCAATATGTTTTTTGAGCCCAGCACACGAACGCGTATCAGCTTTGGCTGCGCGTTCAATTTATTGGGCGGTAAAGTGCGTGAAACCACGGGATTTGAATCCTCAGCCTTAGCCAAGGGCGAATCCTTATATGACACGGCCAGAGTGCTCAGTGCCTACAGTGACGTTATCGCCATGCGGCATCCTCAGGCCGGATCGGTAGCCGAATTTGCCAGTGCCAGCCGTGTGCCAGTGCTTAATGGTGGAGACGGCGCTAACGAACATCCGACGCAAGCATTATTAGACTTATACACGATTCGGCGCGAGCTTGAAGGACGTGGTCGCAGTATTGATGGTCTGCGTATCGCTATGATTGGTGACTTACGCTACGGCCGAACCGTGCATTCATTGAGTAAGCTGTTATCGCTGTATGAAAAAGTCAAAGTCGTACTAATATCGCCAAAAGAGTTATCAATGCCGGAGTCCATCGTTGAAGGGCTGCGAGAAGCGGGTCACGATGTAGTGGTTTCTGATGAGCTGGAAACCAATATTCGTGATGTGGACATTGTTTATTCCACGCGTATTCAAGAAGAGCGGTTTTCGTCTCAGGATGAAGCTGATGTGTATCGTGGGCGGTTCCGTATCAATCAGTCTATCTACACGCAGTTTTGTCAACCTAATACGGTCATTATGCATCCGTTGCCTCGAGATTCTCGTGCGCAAGCCAATGAACTGGATGCGGATTTGGACAATAACCCGAATCTGGCGATTTTCAGGCAGGCGGATAACGGGGTTTTAGTGCGTATGGCTTTGTTTGCTTTGGTACTCGATGTTGCTGATAAAATTCATGATTCTGCTAAACCGGTTCCTTGGTATACCGGCGGACGTTAATCTTTTCTCGGCACCGCAGGCCAAGCAATCACAACAATAAAAAGGTTCGATATGACGCAGCTTCATGAATACGGCCAAGATGACGTTTCCATTCAGAGTGAAACCCTGGCGTATAACGGTTTCTTTAAACTGAAGCAGCTGAAACTAACCTTCAAACGTTTTGATGGCGGCGAGTCCGCAGTGATTGACCGCGAACTTTGTGTGCGTGGGGATGCCGTGGGAGTGTTGCTGTACGATCCGGCTCTGCAAAAATTTGCGATGGTAGAGCAGGTGCGTATCGGTGCACTCAATCGTCCTTGCTCACCGTGGATGCTTGAGTTAGTCGCCGGTATGCTTGATAAGGCGGGTGAAGATCCCGTTGACGTTGCACACCGCGAAACCATGGAAGAAGCAGGATTGAATATTGAACAATTGACGCCCATGGTTGAATATTTTCCAAGCCCAGGTGGAAGCTCTGAATTTTTTCGTTTGTATTGCGGCAAGGTTGATCTACAGGGTGTGTCTACCGGTATCTTTGGTGTTGAAGAAGAGCATGAAGATATCCGATTGCACGTGCTGGATGTAGATGACGTGGTCGCAATGTTAAAGCAGGGTGTCATCAATAATGCGATGTCCATCATCGCTCTGCAGTGGTTTCAATTGAATCGACAAGAACTTGAGCAGCAATGGCAGGCTAGCTGATATGAACGATCAGCAAAAGGACTCAAGGGGTGTCACCAGTGATGCGTCGCCAGCCCCCGGATTACTTCGCTCCAGTTTGGTTGTAGGTTTGATGACTATGTTGTCGCGCTTTCTTGGTTTGGCGCGCGACATTATTATCGCTGCGCTGGCCGGGGCAACGGCACATGCGGATGCTTTTTTTATTGCCTTCAAGATACCGCAGTTTTTGCGTCGGTTGTTTGCCGAGGGCGCGTTTTCACAGGCATTTGTGCCTGTGTTGTCTGAATATCGACGGTTAAAATCGTTTGATGAGATCAAGCGATTAGTCAACAAAGTCAGTGGTTCTCTGGGATTGTCCGTGTTGATAGTCTCATCACTCGCTGTAGCAGGTGCGCCTGTGGTTGCCACGGTGTTTGCCCCGGGCTTTGTCGGACAACCAGAGAAATTTCAACTGACCGTCGATTTAATTCGTGTCACCTTCCCGTATTTGTTTTTCATCACCATGACCGGCTTTGCAGGCGCGGTACTAAATAGCTATGGGCGCTTTGCGGTGCCGGCGTTTACGCCCGTTATTTTGAATGCCTGTTTGATTTCTGCCGCACTCTGGGGAGTGAGTTATTTTGATGAACCAGTGATGGCGTTAGCCTGGGGCGTGTTTGTAGCAGGTGCTAGTCAGTTTTTATTTCAATTGCCCTTTCTTGCTCAGCTCAAGTTGCTGCCCCGACCGGAAGTAGACGTGCATGATGACGGTGTAGTGAAAGTCATCACGCTTATGATTCCGGCCTTGTTTGGTGTCAGTGTCTCGCAAATTAATCTGTTGCTGGATACCGTGTTGGCATCATTTCTACCCACGGGATCCGTGTCGTGGCTCTATTATTCCGATCGGTTAGTAGAGTTACCGTTGGGTGTTTTTGCGATTGCAGTCAGTACGGTTATCTTGCCGTCGTTGTCGCGTAAGCACGCCGATGCATCCAAAAACGATTTTGCTAAAACCCTTGATTGGGCCATGCGTATGATTTTGCTGATCAGTTTACCTGCTGCGTTGGCACTGCTGTTGATGGCTGAGCCTATTCTCATCACATTGTTTAAGTATGGAGCGCTGAGTGAGCGCGATGTCTCCATGGCAAGCTTCAGTTTGATGGCATATTCCCTTGGGTTAATTCCTTTTATGATCATCAAGGTATTAGCGCCAGGTTATTTTGCCCAGCAGGATACAAAAACACCGATGAAAATCGGTATTGTGGCGATGGTAGTTAACATGGTGCTGAATGTTTGCCTAGTTGTACCGTTAAATGCCTACTACCAACTTGGCCATGTGGGATTGGCTTTGGCGACAGTTTTGTCGGCCGGCTTAAATGCTGGGCTTTTGTTTCGTGGTTTGTCTCGTTCGGGTGTTTATCAAGTGCAGCCCGGTTTTTGGTGGACGCTTTTGCGCTATATCGTCGCTGTGGTGATCATGGGGGCGGCTCTATTCTGGTTTTTACCACCCTTGGATGCTTGGGTAGGTTGGGGGTGGCAGATGCGGGTACTGAATATGGCGGGCTTGGTGATCGGCGGCGCAGCAATTTACCTCGTATCCTTATTCGTAATGGGGCTGCGCTTGCACCATTTACGCATGGCGGCTTAACTCCAGTAAAGCTTGTGTGCGGGTGTCAAACTAGTGTGTTTGCTCGCCGCTGGCTTTGATCGCAAGGCTGTTGCCATTCGGGTCGACGGATACAAACGTCATTTTGGTTTCGAAAAGCACAACATCTGGCGCTTCAGAGCGGGTTTCGCTGAAAACCTGAACAAAATATTCGACGGACGACGAACCAAGGTGCAGTTGCTCGACTTTAAACTGTAAAACCTCTCCGCTGGTGATGTGCTGTTTGAACGCGACATTGTCCATGGCAACAGTGACAAACTCATGGCCTGGAAACTCGACAGTTGCAGTGATGTAGACCACTTCATCCAGCCAATGCAGTAAGTATCCACCAAAAAGAAATCCGTAATGATTCAGGTGTTCCGGTAAAACCAGTTTGTAATGTTCCATCTTGCTCCCTGTATTACTGGGTTTGTGCCGCTGGGCGGTCAATTTATGGCGATACGGCTATAGCTAGAAGTATGCAGGCTACGATATAATCACCGCCTTTTACAAGTTGTTTTGTGCGTATGGAACTGATTCGAGGCCTGCATAATATCCGACCCCGCCACCGCGGTTGTGTCGCCACTATCGGCGCCTTTGATGGCGTGCATCTGGGCCACCAGGCAGTGCTCAATAAACTCAAGCAGATCAGTAATGAGCTGCAGTTGCCGTCTCTGGTGATTACGCTGGAGCCGTTGCCGCGTGAGTATTTTGCGCCGATTGACTCACCTCCACGGCTGTTGAGCTTCCGTGAAAAGTACTGTGCCATCGCCGATCAGGGTATTGATCGTCTGTTGCGGGTGAAGTTTGACGAAGCGTTGAGCCTCGTGAGCGCCGAAGATTTCATTGAGAAGATCTTCCATGATCAACTAGGCATCAAATACATGATTGTTGGCGACGATCTGCGCTTTGGACACGAACGCCGTGGCGATTTCAGTTTGCTGCAGCGCATGGGTAACGAATTTGGATTTGATGTGAGTGCGACCGAGACATTTGAAATCGGTGAAGGACGAGTCAGCAGTACACGTATTCGCCAAGCGCTGGAGAATTCAGATTTTGAACAGGCCGAGGGCTTGTTAGGGCGACCTTATACCATCTCGGGTAAAGTCGTTTACGGCCGCCAGCTAGGCCGAACATTGGGTGTGCCGACCGCAAACCTGCAGTTGAATCGCATCAAAGCTGCGATGGCAGGCGTCTATGCGGTTGAGGTTCAGTTGGAAGGTGAACCCGGAAAGTACTATCCGGCCGTGGCGAATGTAGGCACGCGTCCGACTGTTGATCACGGTTTGACGGCTGTGTTGGAAGTACACCTGCTGGAATTTTCGCAAGATATTTACCGTAAGCACATGGATGTTATATTCCGTAAAAAGCTGCGGGACGAAACAAAATTTGCATCGCTGGATGAACTCAAAACCGCGATACACAACGATATAGCCATTGCCAGCGCGTATTTTAGCCAGGCAGATAAGTAACCATTTAAGAGCTGTTATGACTGATTACAAAGCGACATTGAACCTGCCGAAAACAGCGTTTCCAATGAAAGCGAGCCTGGCTCAACGTGAACCGCAAACCCTAAAAAAATGGGAAAAAGACGGTCTTTATCAAAAAATTCGTGAGAACAGCGAGGGGCGAGAAAAGTTTATTCTCCATGACGGCCCTCCATATGCCAATGGCGATATTCATATTGGGCATGCGGTTAACAAAATTCTCAAGGATGTCATCGTTAAATCCAAGACGTTGAGTGGTTTTGATGCGCCGTATGTTCCCGGTTGGGATTGCCACGGCTTGCCGATTGAGCTGAATGTTGAGAAGAAAGTTGGTAAGCCCGGCCATAAAGTGGACGCGAAGACGTTCCGTGAAAAATGTCGCGCCTATGCGCAGCGTCAGGTTGATGGTCAGCGTAAAGATTTTAAACGGTTAGGTGTGCTGGGGGATTGGGAAAACCCATATCAAACAATGAACTTCAAGTATGAAGCCGATATTGTTCGATCGTTAGGTAAGATCATTGATAATGGCCATCTGCAAAAAGGCTTTAAGCCAGTGCATTGGTGTATGGACTGCGGTTCTGCATTGGCAGAAGCTGAAGTTGAGTATAAAGACAAACATTCGCCGGCGATTGATGTGCGATATCGTTTTGTTGACGCTGATGCGTTGGCAGCTGCATTCGGTGTAGATGTAATCGTAGGCAAACCAGCTTCTGTTGTTATCTGGACGACAACTCCTTGGACCTTACCTGCCAGCCTAGCCGTTAGTGTGAATGCTGAGCTTGAGTATGTGTTGCTGGAAGGCCCTGATGAGTATCTGGTGCTTGCCACTGATCTGGCGGAGTCATGCACGCAGCGTTACGGTTTTGACGACTACTCTACTGTTGCAAGCTGTCAAGGTGCTGCGTTAGAGAAGCTGACGCTTGCGCATCCGTTCTATGACCGCCAAGTGCCTGTGATTCTGGGCGATCACGTTACAACCGACGCCGGTACCGGTGCGGTACATACAGCACCCGGCCATGGTGTGGATGATTTTAATGTTGGCCAAACATACGGGTTAGATGTGTATAACCCTGTCGGTTCTAACGGTGTTTATCTGGAAGATACGCCGTTGTTTGCTGGTCAGCATGTGATGAAAGCGAATCCTGTCATTGTTGAGTTACTGCAGGAAAAAGGCGCATTGGTTAAGCATGTTGAGTTTGAGCACAGTTACCCGCATTGCTGGCGTCATAAAACCCCTATCATCTTCCGTGCGACACCTCAGTGGTTTGTCAGTATGCACCAGAATGGTTTGCTCGAAAAAGCACTGGGTGAAGTTGATCTAGTCGAGTGGATGCCATCGTGGGGACGCGCGCGTATCAACTCTATGATGCAAGAGCGCCCTGATTGGTGTATCTCGCGTCAGCGTACTTGGGGTGTACCCATCGCCTTGTTTGTGCATAAACAAACCGCAGAACTTCACCCTGAGTCAGATCGTTTGGTTGCAGAGGTGGCGGATCTGATAGAAAAGTCAGGTATTGATGCCTGGTTTGGCCTTGAGCCGTCTGACTTATTGGGCGACGAAGCCGCAGACTATGAAAAAGTGACTGATACATTAGATGTTTGGTTTGATTCTGGCGTTAGCCATGCCGCCGTATTGCAACGCCCTGATCTAGCGAAAGCATCCCACCCGCCGGCCGACCTTTATTTAGAAGGCTCTGATCAGCACCGTGGCTGGTTTCAATCGTCGTTACTGACCAGTGTGGCAATGACTGATAAGGCGCCGTATCGCCAAGTACTGACTCATGGTTTTACCATTGATGAAAATGGTCGCAAGATGTCTAAATCGTTAGGTAATGTTATAGCACCGCAGAAGGTCATGAATGACTTGGGCGCTGATATCCTGCGCTTGTGGGTAGCAGCGACAGACTACCGTAACGAAATGACAGTATCGGATCAGAATTTCAAGCGAATGGCTGACTCTTATCGTCGTATCCGTAATACCGCTCGCTTCATGTTATCAAATCTGAACGGATTTGATCCTGCTGAGAATTTGCTGCCTACTAATGAAATGCTGGCATTGGATCAGTGGATTGTCGGAGCGGCTTACGACCTGCAGCAAGATATCGTTGCGGCATACGAGACTTATACGTTCCACACGATATATCAGAAATTACATAACTTCTGCGTACTAGAACTCGGCGGTTTTTACCTTGATATTATCAAGGATCGTCAGTACACCACGCAGGAAGATAGCCTGGCGCGTCGCAGTGCTCAGACCGCCATGTACCATATTTGTGAAGCCATGGTACGTTGGGTTGCGCCGATTTTGAGCTTTACTGCTGATGAGATGTGGCAGTTTGTACCAGGCCCACGTGCGGATTCCGTATTTCTCGATACTTGGTATCAAGGCTTGGCACCGCTTTCTGATGAGACTGCTTTGTCGAATGATTTCTGGCAGAAGGTACTGACCGTAAAAACGTCTGTAAATAAAGCATTGGAGCAGCAGCGTAGTGAGGGTGTTATTGGTGCAAGTTTAAGTGCTGAAGTAACGCTTTATTGTGATGATGGTTTGTATGAAACACTGGCACGTATCGAAGATGAGCTACGTTTTGTGTTGATTACGTCGACGGCGTCGATTGCGAAGTTGGCTGAAGCGGGCAGTGATGTTCTGGACACTGAGCTTGATGGCCTCAAACTGCAAGTCAGTGCTTCAGCGCATGAGAAGTGTGCACGTTGCTGGCATCATCGTGAGGATGTTGGCAGTGATGACAAACACCCTGAGTTGTGTGTGCGCTGTGTTGATAATGTCGAGGGTAGTGGCGAAGTTCGTCACTATGCGTGATGTGGATAGCGATGCCGTACTGCTTTGTAGTCGGTTTAGTCTTGTAAAAAGGATGGAACATGAACGCCATTAAGCGCCCAGCTCTTGTTTTTTTATTCATTGGAATAGCCATTATTATTGGGCTTGACCAATGGACCAAGGCGATCGCGACGGATTTGTTGACGTATGCTCGACCAGTGGAGGTCTTGCCAATACTGAATTGGACATTGCTGCATAACCGAGGTGCTGCCTTTTCATTTTTGAGTGATCAGGGAGGGTGGCAGTTGTGGTTTTTTACCGGTATTTCGCTGGTTGTTAGTGTTGTTTTTACCGTCTGGATGGCACGCGCACCTGTTAACGAGTGGTTAATTCGTTACAGCCTGATGTTTATTATTGGTGGAGCAATTGGCAATTTGATTGACCGTGTTCGGTTGAATTACGTGGTCGATTTCATCCATTTTCATTGGCAGCAGTACTACTTTCCAGCATTTAATATTGCGGATATGGCCATTACGTTAGGTGCGGGGTTGATGATTCTCGAAGTGTTTTTGAATCCTGGCGGATCCGAGAAAGCTGACGATACGTCACCTGCTGCATAGACGGTAGATTTATATCTTCTACCGTATTTAATTTTACCGAGTATTTTTTGAATATGCCGATTTCAGACAATAGCAAAGTTACCTTCCATTTTTCTCTAACCTTGGAAAACGGCGATATCGTCGATTCAACATTCGACAAAGCGCCTGCGACCTTTGCTATGGGAGATGGGACTCTGTTTGGTGGGTTTGAGAGCCGTCTGCTGGGTATGGAAGAAGGGCAGAAAGCATCTTTTGAGATTCCCCAAGAAGATGGATTTGGTGCCCATAATCCGAACAATATTCAACGCTTCAAACGCAAAGATTTTAACGATGAGGTGGAGCTGGCAGAAGGCTTGATAATGTCGTTTGCTGATGCCGCTGGTAATGAACTGCCAGGAGTAGTTTCGTCGTTTGATGACGCAACCGTTGTCGTTGACTTCAATCACCCGTTAGCGGGTAAGGCGATTACTTTCGCGGTGGAGATTGTCAATGTCGACTGAAATCATTGCTAGTACTGAACCAATGGATATTCGCCTCGCGAATCCGCGGGGTTTTTGTGCCGGTGTTGATCGTGCGATTGATATCGTTAATCGTGCATTGGATGTGTTTGGTGCACCGATTTATGTGCGTCATGAAGTTGTTCATAACAAGTTTGTTGTGGATAACCTGCGCGCGCGTGGTGCTGTTTTTGTCGATGAGTTAAATGAAGTGCCTGATGATGTCATTGTCATCTTCAGTGCACACGGTGTTTCTCAGGCAGTTCGTCAAGAGGCTAAAAAGCGCGGCTTACGTGTATTTGATGCGACTTGCCCGTTGGTAACCAAGGTTCATATGGAAGTCGTGCGTTATTCTCGCGATGGCCGTGAATGTGTATTGATTGGACATCGCGGGCACCCGGAAGTTGAAGGTACGATGGGGCAGTACTCGTCGAAAGATGGCGGAAAAATCTATCTGATAGAGGATGAAAGCCAGGTTGCAACGTTAGAGGTGGATCGGCCGGAAGCATTAGCGTACGTTACCCAAACCACCTTGTCGATGGATGATACAGCACGTGTTATTGATGCATTACGCGAAAAATTTCCGTTTATCGAAGGGCCTAAGAAAGATGATATCTGTTATGCCACGCAGAATCGTCAAGATGCAGTTAAGACGCTCGCGAAAGAATGCGACATAGTGTTAGTGGTTGGGTCTCCAAATAGTTCGAATTCTAACCGATTGCGTGAGTTGGCCGAGCGCATGGGTGCTGGCGCATATCTTGTTGATGATGCCGCTCAGATCCGTGATGAGTGGTTCGCCGGTAAACACACCGTTGGTATTACCGCTGGTGCATCAGCACCTGAGGTGCTTGTGCAAAATGTCATTGATCAGGTTCGAGCCCTTGGTGCGTCTGCCCCCGTGGAGCTTGATGGCGCGATTGAGAACATAACATTCTCTCTACCCAGAGAGCTTAAAAAACAATCATAGCGACCGTTCACTCCTGAATAGAACCTTTTAATCCGTTAGGTTTTGCATCCCTCCCCCGGCCTCTTAAACTGAAAGCATAAGAAAAAAATAATTTTAAATGCGCAGTTGTCACTGTGAAGCATCGAATTCGGGGGAAGTCTATGCGTGGTCCGTTTACAAACGTCAGTGGTCGCCAAATGGGTGTCACGCTCATTGAGTTGATGGTGGCACTGGTGATCTTTGCGATCATTGCTTCGTTTAGCGTGCCTGCCTTTGATTCTTCACGTGCTCGTGGTGAGTTGAAAACATCGACTAACGAGTTGATTCAAATTCTTCGTTTTGCCAACTTAACTGCTCGAGATAGAGCCCAGCCAATAACAGTTGAGCTTGCTTTGCAGCTTGCCTCAGGAGCAACATTGATTCAGGTAACTGATGCGCAGGATGACCTTCTAAAAGAGATTGTCATCAAGGCCGCTCTGACGGTTTCCGATGATGTTGATAATATCCGCTTTTCTCCTTCCGGTACTGCTGGTTTACTACAATCCGCAGTTTTCAGTATGTGTGATTCTAGGGGTATCTTTGCTCAAGGGCGTTCGGTAACTCTGTTGCCATCAGGTTTGGCGAGTATGAGTGGGAGGCCGGTATGCCCATGATCAACCTTATCAAAGCGAAGGAGTGTAATATGGCTGAGAGAAAGTTAGCCTCTTCTTGGAGGGTTCAACATAAGCAGTCTGGCGTTGCTATGTTGGAGGTGCTCATCTCGATTTTTATATTGGCAGTTGGCGTGTTGGGTATGGCTAGCCTGCAGTTTATGAGTCTGAAGAACTCCAGCGAAGCTAATCGAACTGTTTTGGCAGCTCGGCATATCAACGAATTGGCTGAAATGATAAGAGCAAACAGGACATCTATTTCAACGTATGAAAGTCGCTCTGGTCCTATTGAGTTTTCTGACAAAGCCTTATGTTTCAATAATTGCACCAGTCTGCAGATTGCAGAAGGCGATATGGCGATGGTCATGAATGCGCTTCATGAGGCGTTTGAAGGTGGAAGTTTATTGATTGAGAGTTCAGAATTTGCTTCGGGGCCGGGCTTATTCAAAACATTAACGATTACTCTAACATGGGAGCAGCGCGATAACCGATTTGTCAGAGAGACCTACAGCGAAGGCTCTGATGAGGCAAAGCAAAGTTACGTAGTGCGGGTGGTGTTATGAAAGCTTTTACGTCGGGAGTACAAAAACAAATTGGCTTAACATTGGTTGAGTTATTGATATCAATGTTTTTAAGCAGCATTGTACTCCTTGGCTTGTTCAAGGTGTTCGATGCAAACTTTCAGTATTACAGGGTGATCCAATCTGACGGATCCATGCAAGATTCTTCTCGCGCAGCATCTTATTTTGTATCCGACGATATAAGAAACGCCGGCGGCTATGGTTGTTTTCAGCCATCGACGTTTTTGTCCAAAATTAAACTTCCCGGCAACTATATCGCAAACCCTCAACCACTATTCTTTATGGCGGATTCATTGTCCACAGCCATCCCGTTAGATCAGCAGCAGGCCGAGGAAAGTTCGTTTTATTTGCAAGATAATATCGATGGGAATGTTTTTGTTGGGGAAAGAGTTCCAGAGCTCGGAACGGATATTCTGACGATTAAGACGTTAAGAAAATTAGCTTATATCCGATTACAACCTGGAAGTATGGCGCGAACCGGAGATACCAAAATTGTTGTCACCGGAGATAATATTTCGAAAGGGCATATGATTTTCATGAATTGCCGAGGGGCGAGTCGCTCGGCGGAGTTAGTGAACGTAACATCTGTTAAAGAACTCGGCGAGGGCAATGTTGAGTTAACTCTTGAGGAGCCTCTAGATGCAAACTACCCTCCGGATGATTCACTTCCGGCGGATTCGACGTCCGTAAGTTTTTATCAGCCCCAGCGTATTATATATTTCGTTGCGGAAGGCAGTGCATGGAATGTTTCCGGGGCGCAGTCGCTCTCTTTATTTCGTCAGTTTAATGGCTCAGTGTCTGAATTGGTCTCAGGGATAGAGGATTTTCAAGTTCGATTTGTCGGTGTAGATGTACTTGAGGATGGGGATGGGGATGAGGTATCTGGAGGTGAGGATGCAAATAATGGACAAGCAAATTTGTTGACGCGCCAGATACTGGACGGCTCGAATATCGCCAACAGCGCTGCGAACTCTACAGAAGTAGTTAGTATCATGGTGCGTATGGTCGTACGCGGTGAATTATCAGGGCTTGGGCGATCTGATTCGGAGCGTTCAGACAGTGCTGGGTTCACGGGTATCCCATTTGGAAAGACGGACGGGGATCCGTACGATGATGATGGAAGACTGAGACGCATCGTAGGTTTTTCGAATAGTATCAGAAGCCAATTAGGCCATGTTATCGAATTTCCGGAAGCCAACTCAGCCGGAGGCGACGAGTAAATGACTATACCAAAAAAATTAGTGTCGGGTCCGGTAAGGCAGCAAGGCGCTGTATTAGTTGTATCTCTTATTATGTTGACAATTTTGACGTTGTACGCGGTGTCGTCATCAAAAGAGTCAACGATAACGATGCAGTCAGCCTCGTCCTTAAAAATTAGTAATCATGTTCACTCGTCGATGGAGCTTGCTGTTGCCGAAGCAATGGGCGTTATCACGGCGCTTACTAGCCGTCCTGAAGATGGTGCGCTTGCATTTTACACGACAAATAATGCCATGCCTGAAATCTTGGAGGACGAGTTCTGGGAGTCAGGTTCGACTCAAATTAGGGTGGTCGAGCAATCGCTTTTGAATGATGAAGACCTTGAAGTTAAGTATTTTATTGTTAGCCACGGTGAAGTCGTTATTTCAGAGCCTGCGCTGAGAGATGCAGGGCTGGGAAGTGGTTTTGGGGTGGAAGGAGACACTGGTAACGGTAACTTTGACTCCTATCAAATTATTGCATGGGCTCGCTGGGCTGGAACGACAACCCGTATTGTTGAAGTCTATTTCGCAAAAACTATCGACGGTTAGTTGAATTCGTCTGGCTGGTATTGGCGATGCCAAGGAGAAGTTGGGGTAGCATATGATGATTAGAACATTACTTCTATGTCTGTTTAGCGTACAGCTAAGTTGGGCCGATAGTCTGGATATCTCCCAGATGCCTTTGGGGCTACAAAACACGATAGCGCCGAACCTGACAATTATGATGGATAGTTCGGGTTCTATGGCAAACAATACTCTTGAACGTTGTAAGAGTGTAGAGACGCAGGCGGGGGGGACTGCGTTTTGTAAGAAGCGTTGTCGAAATTGGTCGACAGATACCAGTTGTCCAGACAATGATTACTCCACTTCCTATTCCAGTTTCCAAGTAGCAGAAGGCACTTACGACTTGGTTGTAGAGCAGTCGGACGGCTGGGTAGTGTCATACCGTGATCCGTGGTCGAGTTGGCGTTTACAATACAAACAGTGTGTGTTGTCGGATCTTACCACTGAAATTGAGACTGTATGCGAAAGCGTCACTCGGCAGAAGGCCGCTATTGACGTGGCAACGGATCTTACGAATGATTTAGACGGGTTTTACGTTTCCTTATTTAACTTTACTACGAGTTCTGGGGGAAGACTAGTTCAGCCACCGTTGTTGATGGATTCAGAAGATACAGCAAATTATGGCAATAATATTGAACAACTTAAATCCGTAATCGCTTCGACGCCTGGCAACACCTGGACGCCACTGGGTGAAACCTTAAGTGGAATTGCGCGCTACTACGCATTAGGAGTACCTGCGAATTTGTGGATAACCCCGACTAATTCTTTAGGCACTAAAAGTGCGCCTAGAGAGGTAGCTTTAAACGACGTTTTTCTCGATTCGTTGCTTTCGCTAAATGGTTATTCATCGCCTACGTATAGTCCGAATGGAGCGGATATTGAACAAAAAAATAAGAATATGACGATTAAGGGGTGGTGCCAGAAAAACTATCTGATTACTTTGACGGATGGCGCTCCGTCTCGGGATCAGAACGTTGACGCAGATTTAGAAGATTATGAAAAAGACACTTACACGTGTAATGACAATGGCAACCCAAGCGGGCCAGAGGTTGATTGCCGTATTAATCATGTGTCAGGGGCATTGTGGGATGTGGATCTTCGTCCTGATCTATGTGATCCAGCCTTACTAAAAGATCTGGAGGACGATTACAACGTTGTGCTCAACCACTGTTCAGATATGTATAGAGTAAAACCTGTTGGTAGTAATGAGACGGTTTATCAGTTGCTCGAAAAAGAGAAGAAAGTGAGCCGTGGTGCTGACGATAGTCTTGTTAACAATGATGATAGACTGCACCGCTATAAAAACAATATTCGTCATTATGTAGTGGGTTTTGCGGGTAGTGATGTTACTGCGAGCGTGTTAATGGAGGATACTGCGAAATCGGGCGCGGGAGACTATTATGGCGCGGCAGATAGCGAAGCACTGGGGGATGTATTTGATACCATTCTTTCGACTATACAATCTGGGTCGAATGCTTCGTCGGGTATCGGAATCAGTCTTACACGCGGCTCGAGCAGCGATTATATTTATCGTGCTTCATACAATACCAGTGATTGGTCTGGCCGTTTACAAAAAATCAAGTTAAAACGGCGTCAGGGGATTCTTGATTTATCGGATGTAGTTTGGGATACAGATGAAGATTCTATTNCGGTTGAAACCCCAGTACCGGATTCAGAGGTTAGTGCTGAAGACCGTCATATTTTCACGTGGGACCCAAATAGTGGCAAAGGTATTTCTCTAGAATGGTCGCTACTTACTTCCGAACACCCAATTCGTCAGGATCTCGAACAAGCTGTCGAAGGCGGAAGCACATTGGCTGAAGATCGTCTGGACTATCTTCGCGGTGATCAAAATAAAGAGTTCAAGTATGCCGGCGATGTTGATAATGCGTTTCGAGATCGTAAAGTCCTACTAGGCGACTTGGTGAGTAGTACGCCTAAATTCGTGCCGGCAGATGATGTTGTTGGCAATGGCGCGAATCTCTGGTCAGAGTCGCTGCTAGAGTTCGGTGCAGTAGGCAGCTCTTATAAATCGTTTTATTCCTCGAATCCACGGAACAAATCCTTGGTTTATGTGAATTCTAATGATGGCATGCTACACGCATTCAATGATGAGACTGGCAAGGAAGTATTTGCATACTTGCCAAGCTTTGCAGCATCGAACGAGGTTGACCGTGGTTTGAGGTTTTATTCACAGATTAATTATGAACATCGGTTCTCGAATGATGGTTCTGTTGAGGTATACGATGCGTGGTTGAAGTCTGCTCAGGGCGGTGCTGATTGGAGAACTTTACTCGTTAGTGGCGGTGGAGCTGGAAACCGGGGCATCTATTTGCTGGACATTACTTATGATAATAGCTCGTATTTCGAACAGTCAGGAGCCAATGCAGAACGGTTAGTGGTTTGGGAATTCACCCACCCTGAGATGGGATATACGTTTACTAAGCCATATATTGGGCCTATGACTAATGGGCGCTGGGCGGTAGTTACCAACAATGGTTACAACAGCGCTTCTGGTGAAGCGGCACTCTTTATTATCTATCTTGATGCCGACCTTTCTGATGGTTGGACGGAAGGATCGGACTTTGTAATTATTAAAACCGGCGTTGGCTCCTCTGCAGATTCAAATGGCTTGTCGCCGATTATTGCGTTGGACTTGTATCGCGATACGGTGACTGAAGATGGGCTACCGATTTTCTTCTCTGGAGAAACGGTCACCACAGATACTGATGGTGATGGAGAAGCGGAGACGAAAAATACCTTTGGCACAATAGATCGTGTGTATGCTGGTGATACTAATGGCAACATGTGGGCGTTTGATTTACGTTCAACAGATCCTAAAGATTGGGAGGTCGATCATGATGGTAGTCCCCTGTTCAGAGCTGAAGGCACACGTTTAAATGGCGGCTCCAGTGCCCAAGTTATCACGGCACCACCAACGGTGATGTTTCTTGGTGATTATATTCAAGATTGTGAACGACTGTTAACGGGCAGTACGCGGGACGCTCGTGGGGTATTAGTCGGTGCGCCGTTTGGCGAAACGGGTGTTGAAGCGTTTGAAGATGAAGACTTTTTCCCAAGTGGTGGGTTTAATCTTGCACAGCGACATTTAAACTGTGGGCCGAATATTTTGGTGCTGTTTGGGACCGGTAAATTTGTGTCAGCAGACGATGTTGAAGATATCAGCAAGGGCTCCTTCTATGCGGTTTGGGATAATATGAATACGGACAATTATCCACTAACCCGGGATAACCTTGATGAACGTGTTTTTAGTGTCTCGGGTTCGCGTGGTAGCCTTGTGCGTTCAATTTCGGATGTTGACGGCAATGAAAAGTCGAAGGGTGATTTCCCACAGACCGGCTGGAATATTGAAGATGAATTCGGTTGGTATGTTGACCTAACAGAAGAAGGGGAAAAGCAAGTATCTTCACCTCTGGTAGCTTTAATTACAGGAGAGGTGTTCTTTACAACTCTTATTCCCGATAAAGTTGCCTGCTCATTTGGTGGTACTTCTTTCTTTAATTCGATATCGGCGTTAACGGGTGTCCGCTCCACCAATGCACNCAGTGCGACAATAAACGCAAGTGTTCAACTTGAAGGAATTCTTGGCGAGCCACAAATAGGTAGCAGTGAATCTCCTGGAAGCCCATCGTTTGTGCTCTTAGGCGGTAATAACGTTGTTGGCGTGAAGGCTGTTGATGCGCAGAGCCGAAAAACCGGCCCGATTAGCTGGACTGAAATCAAGAGTGAATAGAGAGAAAAATTATGAAAGGGTCTGAAACGGGTTTTACCCTGATTGAATTAATGGTGGTAGTTGCTATTGCAGGTATTCTTTCTACTCTTGCCTATTCTTCGTATGAGTCGAGTGTGCGGGAAGGTTACTACAAGAGTGCTCAAGGGGAGCTTATCAGCCTTGCTATGGCATTAGAGGATGCGCGTCAACGTAAGAACGTTTATTACAAAATTAATGGAGAAACTGCAGCGTTTAGTGATCAGGCACCTGATTCAGGTTTCTTCCCTGAAGACAACGCCAAGAATTATAAGTTGAGATTAGTTGATGTGGGCGCAACCCATTTCGTTATCAGGGCCAATCCGATCGCAGGTACAACGGTGGCAGAAACCGGCTTTTATGAACTACATTCCAGTGGACAAAAAGGCTGGGATCGGAATAAAAACGGAAATATCGACGTCGATGAGCAGTGCTGGAAAGCCAAGTGCAATTAAGACAGGCATAAAAGCCGGCAATACCCTGCCGGCTTAGTGTATCCGCGTACTAAAATTTGAGACTGTAAATAATTCTGTGTAACTGCCTCGTTAAACATAATCAGTTAAGCGGTCTTCGAACTCGATCATAAACCGGTTCAAGGCCGGTTTCCAATTCCTGATTGGCATGGTCCATTTTTTCGCTGCCTGCTGTATCGCCAGATAAACAACTTTCTTAGCGGAGTCATCTGAGGGGAACAGCTTACGCTTCTTAACGGCCTTGCGAATGACACTGTTAAGCGACTCAATGGCATTGGTTGTGTAG
>CACSIN010000014.1 GCA_902705835.1 BD1-7 clade bacterium | reverse complement strand
ATTATTGATAGCGCCGCCGGGCGAATGCAATACGCGAAACGGATGTGGACGATAGAGCCGGTATTTGCCAATATCACCAGCAATAAACGGCTCAATAAACTGTCATTACGTGGCAAGGACAAGGTGAGCTGCCAATGGCAAATGTTCTGTATGGTACACAATATAGAAAAGCTATGGCGATATGGATAGAGATAGCGAAGAGCACTAAAATGAAACGTTAGGGCTGCTAAGAGAAGCCGAATACGGCACACTGACGGGCTATAAATTGAAAATTTCGAGCGTGTAGAATGCTCAGTTTTTATAGATGCTTCGCTTATATGTTGGAGTAAATAGTAAATAGTGAATATGGCCATGCAGCTAAATATTCTACAGCTTGGTTAAGCCAATAATTTTGCTGTTGACATTGTAACCGTTCGGGTTACAATTTAGGAATGATTAAGAGCTTTAAACATAAAGGCCTCGAACGTTTTTATAAAACGGGCAGTACTGCTGGTATTCAAGCGAAACACAAAGCTCGATTGAGGCTGATTTTGTCAAATCTCGATCAAGCGGAAAACGCCGATGACATGGACCTTCCAGGTCTTCGGTTACATGAGCTTTCAGGTAAACGCAAAGGTATTTGGTCTGTGATGGTTAGTGGTAACTGGCGAATCACATTCAGGTTCAACGGGCGTGACCCTGAGATCGTAAACTACGAGGATTATCACTAATGAGTATGCATAACCCCGCTCACCCCGGTGAGATTCTAAAAGAATTGCTAATTGAACCAATGGAGTTAACGATTACTGATGTATCGAAACATCTTGATATCAGTCGTAAAACGCTCTCGAAGGTTTTGAATGCTAGAGGCTCAATAACTCCAGAAATGGCAATGCGCTTGGAGTTGGCGTTTAAAAAGCCTTCAGCAGATCATTGGTTGAGGCTCCAAAATGCCTATGACCTTTGGTTGGTACGATCGCATCAATCAGAGTTAGGTGTTCAGCCTTATCAGTTCAATTACGCGTAAAGGCTTAACAAGCCGGTGCATGTGACAGCCGCCGCTTTGCGGCGTCTGCACATGACCGGAGCGTTATATGCTTGAGCTATCTCGTTCCTGTCATATAGCCAGTTGACATTGAATTATCCGTCCTTCAAGATAAGAGAATGAATACAAATCTTACGCAAAAGACAGCTCGAATTATCATCATTCCATAGGAATGGTGGGATTTTTGATGCATTAATAATTTATCAAACCCGCCCTAGAGGCGGGTTTTTTCTGCCTCCAGGGATAAGTCCAACTTGGAGGAACTAGAATGAAAAAAGTAGCCGTATTTGGTAAGCCCGGTAATGGGAAATCCACTTTAAGTAGAAAACTTGCATCAGCTACCGGTATAAAATTGTATGCTTTGGATTCAATTTTATATAAGCCAAATGGCCAAGAGGTAAATAGGAGCAACTACGAAGAGGCTCACGAGAGTATTCTCTCCTCTGAAGGGTGGATCATTGAAGGCTTTGGCCCAATGAATTCATTGGATTCATTTAACAGGCGCCTAGAAGAGGCTGATACGCTGATTTATATAGAGTTGCCGTACTTTGTCACCTATTGGTTAGTGACAAAACGATTCATTAAAGGGTTGCTTAAAAAACCAGAGGGCTGGCCTAGTGGAAGTTCGGTATTAAAGGGAACTCTGGAAAGCTATAAAGTGTTAAAACTTTGTCCAAAGTTTTGGAATGATGAGTTTTTGCAAAGGCTAGAGAAACTATCGACTAATAAATCGCTGCATGTCATTCACTCGGTTTCTGAGTTAAATACCTTTGTTGAGGAACATGTGCAATAAACCGCATATAACAAGCACGTGCATGGGACAGCTGTCGCTGCGCCGCGTTGCGGCTCCGGCCCGTGCTGCGAGCGTTAAGTGAGTTAAGGAGCTCTAGTGGATACATTTGGATTCGCAGTTATGTTGATGTTTGTATTCGTTATATTCACTGCCCCAGTCTATTGCTGTTTTAAGGGTTTTAGCTTCTTTAAACTTTATATGGTTGCATTTCCAATCATGGCAGTTTTTATAGTCTTAGCGTCTTATTGGCCTCATTTTTATTCTGATATACAGCTTGAGCTAATGGGCTTCGACCAAGAAGGCTTGTCCTATGAAGAGAGAACAATTAATGTTGATCCATCTCTTCGAGAAAATGCGGAAGAAATCCACTGGTCAGGTATGGGCGTTGGGTGGCCTTTAACGGCTATGTTGTGGTTGGTATTTTTATCTCCCTATCCATCAGTGGTTTGGCTAGTTGCACTTATTATCTGAATTCAGGAGGGATATATTAACCATACAAGGGCAGGCACGATCGCAAATGCTACGCATTTGCTGGACCTCCGCCGCGTTGCGGCTCCGGCCCGTGCTGCGAGCGTTAACCCCATATCGGAGATCGAACTATGAAAACTCTACCAAAGGTATCAAAACCAGAGCAAACTAGGGAAAGATACGGAATTGCACTCTTAGGAGCAGAAACGGGTGGTTCACTTAATTTTCGTTCACAAGAAATCTTGCCAAATCAAGGGACGCCTTTGCATAAGCATATCGAGCAGGATGAAACGTTTCATGTGGTAACGGGAAGTTTTCGATTTATTGTCGGCGAAGAAGAAATATTCGCCAGCGATGGGACAACACTTTTTGTCCCTCGTGGTACTCCTCATAGTTCGCTAAATATTGGTGATACATCGGCAAAGATCATTAGTGCTCTAACTCCCGGCGTACATGATGGTTTCATTTTGAATATACCCGAAGCCGAAAAAGCTGGTGCTACTCGTAGTGAGCTTTCGGAGATGGCTGCAAGCTACGGTGCGGTTATTCTTGGACCTAAACAGAACTATAAAAAGGGTTAACAAGGCAATGAATTACGTTCCGGCCTTGCAGGCCTCCACCGGACATAAATGGACACCTCTTGGATAACAAGTAACTTTTAAACTAATCAGTTATTTTCCCTGTACAGTTTATTCAAATCACAAGATAAACGGTCTTCGACATATATACGGCTTCTGATCACTCGCAAAAAACTGGAGTGGAGCCTCAATGAGATTCAAGATGACTCTGCCTCCTAAACAGTCCCTAGGTGTTTATCACCACAGTCCGGTACAGGTTTAGGCAGAGTCAAAACCGTTTCATTCATTGTGCAGTTAAAACCGCGAGGGGGGGACTCCTTTGTCGTGAATTTCTTCGTATAAATAGTCGATTAAGCAACGGCCATTTTATTAACAACAAAGGGTTGTTTTTTTGTTAGTACAGCCCATGCAATTCGGGCGAGTTTATTGGCCAGTGCAACCACCACCTTGTTTGCATTTTTATGCGACAACAAGTTTTGCACCCATAGGTTGAGCTTATCGTCTTTACCTTCAGACCAACGTAAGACCGCACGAGCACCGTGTATAAAGTGCCGTCTTAATGACGCATTTCCCCGCTTACTGATGCCAACCATCTTACTTTGATGACCACTGGCTATTTGCTTAGGCGTTAATCCGATCCATGCGGCAAGGCTTCGACCATTTTTGAACAGTTTCGGATCATTGATTGCCGCGAGTAAATGACCGCTGATGACAGGGCTAATACCAGGAATGCTTTGTAACAAGAGATAGCAAGCCCTTTTTAAGATGCCATTATTCCCCCCAGCCCGTTAAATTTTACGCACCAGCTCGCGATTTTCAGCTGATCAGGCGTGGGTGATGTCGGGCTGGAAAGTACGCTATTAAGTGCTTGCTCAAGCTGCGAGGCCCATTTATCGCCCTTTGATTTACCCAAAGCTAGGCTCTCTTCCACTTTTTAACGCATCTACGTTTATCAGCGACGTTTTGCTTTACATTCAGGCGAAGCTCCGGTGAATAGGTGGTTTTGTTGCAGTGAGTTTATCAATCTCTACAGGTCGCCGAGTATAATGTGGCTCGGTAGTTGCTAGGGTTTGCTTGGAGCGATGATAAAGCAGCGATATCTGTAGAGAGGTCCTGCTGGAGTTGGCCCAATTGGGGCGGTGATTTCTGCGCGAAAGCTCATAGAGCCCGACCAGACATCGTCTGGCG
The DNA here is from genome assembly GCA_902705835.1 of BD1-7 clade bacterium. NCBI lineage: Bacteria > Pseudomonadati > Pseudomonadota > Gammaproteobacteria > Cellvibrionales > Spongiibacteraceae > BD1-7 clade bacterium. The sequence continues at coordinate 40,884 of CACSIN010000014.1, read as the reverse complement.
CAGTAGGCTTACACGTTGCAGCTATTACCGAGGTATTGCTCTTCTTAAAGTCGGCCTAGATTTCGTTGCAAATTTGCCGCTAACCATCGGCCGAATTGCACTGGGCAAGGGCCTTTATCAGTCATCATGTAGCATGATTAGTGATATGAAACAATAAATTCTCATGTCGGCAGAATAAGGCTGTCCGACATACAATAACGGAGTTATTATGATATTCGCTCATGATCCATGCTTGCGGTAGCCTTTCAAGATTATTGTGCGTAGCTATCGCAACCTCCACGCGGTGTCTCAAATGGCAGTACTAGCTTTATCTAGACTGCCATTTTTATTGCAGGTGAAGTAATGTCTAGTAAAATCAAAATATTAGCAGCCTCTTGGTTGTTGCTGGCAATCGCTGGCTGCGATAGCAGCTCTAGCTCTCATCAATTTGAAAAGGACTTCGATATATCACAGTTTGCGAATTCCAATCTTCCGTTGGTCGTCGTGGAAAAGAGCGTAAAGTCCATACCTGATGAGCCCAAAGTGCTTGTTAAGATGAAGCTTATCGATAGCGATGCGAGCAATATACTCGATGACGTTAATAACTTGGATTATGGCTTTGACGAGGAGCATCGCTATGCCGGTATTGAAAGGCGTGGTTTCAGTTCACAAGGCTTCGCTAAGAAGCAGTATGGTGTTGAGTTGTGGCAAAGCGATGAAGCTGAACTGGGCGGGTATCCTTTAGGCTCGAGTGAGGATCGCTTGGATGAAGATAAAGCAGTTGATGATCAGGCTACTCCGTTATTATTGATGCCTAAGGAGGAAGACTGGGTATTGTCTGCACCATTTTCCGATAAGACGTTGATGCGAAACTATATTGCTTACGGTTTGGCTGCTGATATATCCGGTTTGTGGCACCCGCGTACATCCTTTGTAGAGTTATTTTTTAAAGTCGGTGACAACGTCGATTATCGTGGTGTTTATCTTTTAACCGAAAAGATAAAGCGTGACAAAGGTCGCTTAGATATCAATAAGCTCAAGGAAGATGAGGTTGATGGGGATGACTTAACGGGAGGGTACTTAGTCGAGTTAACCTCTAGCCGTCGCGTCAAAGACCATGAGAAGACGATTAGGGTTGGTAAGAAGACACTTGTCGTGGCCTATCCCAAAGCCAAAAACCTCCAGTCTGAGCAGCAATCTTATATTGAGGAGTACTTTAACCAATTTATCGATGCGCTTTATGGTGATAACCCCGATGACCCTGAAAATGGCTATGCGACATTGGCCGATGTTGATTCGTTTATTGACTATCTACTTATCAATGAATTGTTTAAGAATCTCGATGCTTTTTTATTCAGTACCTATTTTCATAAGGATAAAGATGGATTGTTGGTCGCTGGGCCTGTATGGGATTTTAATATTTCATCGGGCAATAATGCGACATCGACAGCACGGAAACAGGATCATTCACCTGAAGGGTGGATGTACACGAATCATTGGATCGCTGAGCGCTTGTATCAAAGTCCGAAGTTTGTGACNGAATTTCGAGCACGTTGGAAAAATTTAAGAGCCGGTATGCTCTCTGATGCTGCAATGGAAGAGCGTATCGATAGTGCATTTGAAGAGCTAAATCAGGGCGCCGCAGCGAGAAACTTTCAGAAGTGGGATGTGCTTGGTCATCGCGTTGTAGGTAATCAAATTCCGAAGTCACAGTCACACCTTGAAGAGGTTAGGTATTTCAAGCAGTGGATGTTACAGCGACTGCTGTGGATCGATAACCATATTGACTCACTCTGATTATCTAATCGGAGGGAATGAGCATAAATATAACGGGCGTCACTCTTTTCTATTACTAGTGACTAAGTCCGTTACTTTAAAATTAGGCAAGATTCCTGTCGCTGTTAGCGAGGGTGCAACGATTAGGTTGAAACAAATTCTGATAACCTGGCGCACCCTCTGCGTCTAGAAAATTTAGGAGTGATCTATACCCGGTTCTCATCCCAATACGTGCTATTTTTCATCATGGCATTGAGTATGATGATTTGTTTTCTCATACAGGCAATCAATGCCACTTTTTTCGGTTTGCCCGCTGCAACTAAACGCTCATACCGTGGTTTGAGTGTCGGGTGATACTGGATGGCAGACATCATCGATATAAACAACACCTTCCTAACCTTATGCCTGCCGCCCTGAATACGGCGCTTTCCCTTGAAATCACCGCTGTCTCTATTCATTGGGGCAACGCCAACAAGGGCGGCAATTTCCCGGTTGTTCAGTTTACCCAGTTCAGGGAGTTCGGAGATGAGGGTGTAGGCCAGTATTTTGCCGACACCTTTGGCGCTCGTTAGGTGATCAACGCGGGCTTGCCATTCGGGGAGTTCAGCAAACAACTTTTCGAGTTTTTTCTCGATCGATTTCAATTCCCTTTGGATTGTTTTCAGAATGCTGTTGATTGATTTGTGAACGGTTGTTGGCATGCGTCGCATTCGGTTCTTTTGCATTGTAGACATATCCAAGCATTGATTTCTAACGGTGAGTAAATCGCTGATGAGGCGTAGCCTTTTTGGTTTTAGCCGGGTAATCGGTGGTTGAATACGCTCACCAAATAGAGCAATAGTTTCTGCATCCAGCTTGTCTGTTTTGGCGATTCTTCCTACGGACTTGGCAAAGTTCCGGATCTGCATTGGGGGTATGTTGAATAGAGTTTTGTAACGCTCATTCTTGTTAACGTTCTTTTATGTGGGAGCGTTGCGATGCTCGAGCTGTTACAAAAGTACCAGGTGGCCACCATGGGTTATGAACACTCTAGGTGTTTGATGAATCAATTGAATCGGAGAATTGTGATAAGGCGGCAATTTGTCGGCGGTTCACAGCCTGGATAGTTCTGCGCATTCGGTGTTATCAGGTTGATATAGAATGGTGAGCGCGAATTGATATCGCCATCTCAGGTTGTTTTTTCGTTTGTCAGCCCCATTAACGAAATAACCCATGAGGATTTAAAAATGCACTCACAAACTGCCCTTCGAATCGATATTGTTTCTGATGTTGTCTGCCCTTGGTGTGTCATTGGTTACTACCGGCTCAAACAAGCGATTTCAGAGTTGTCACTTGAGAATGTTGAAATCCATTGGCAGCCCTTCGAATTAAATCCGGGGATGCTGGCTGAGGGGCAAAATCTTCGGGAGCACTTGGTCGAAAAGTATGGATCTACCCCACAGGATAGTCAGCAGGTACGTGATCATTTGACTGTGCTGGGAAGATCTCTCGGGTTTACCTTCAATTTTAGTGACGATATGCGTATCTATAACACTCGAGACTGTCATCGGTTGCTGACATGGGCGGGATTGCAAGGCAAACAGACTGCGCTGAAAGAAGCACTATTCACGGCGTATTTTACTGAATCGCTGGGGTTGTGTGACGAGCAAGTTCTACTTAACGCAATATCGCAGGCTGGGTTGGATGTGCAAGAAGCCCAAAAAGTGTTGGCATCCGATCAATATACGCAGGAGGTAGAGAAAGATCAGATGCAATGGCACAAGCAGGGTATCCATGCTGTGCCAGCTGTCATTGTCGACAGTCGTTACCTTATTAACGGCGCTCAGGAGGTGGAAGTGTACCGCGAATGCTTGGCGTCAGTTGTTGATGGAACTACCTAATTTAGCTACGTGAAGGTAATGGTTTTAGGCGGTGGTTACCTTCTACCCTTGGTGAAGGTATACAGCTGCTGAGAGTTCACCGAGTTTGTATGTTTGCACCTCTCCGCATGTGAATAACATTCAACGTTAGGTCTGCAAATTTCCTGGCGCGACGTTGATAGTTCATTGATGCGTTCGTTGTATGCATTATGCTGTGACATCGTTGTGGCTAATGGTGGATACAGGCTTGCGGTGCGGTCGAAATAACGTTGATGGAGCAAAAACTGCAGGTAAATTGTTTGCTGGCACAAAAAAAGCCCAGCAGCACCGGGCTTTTTCTAACGGTTCATCAATAGATACGATGTTTTATTTCACTTCGTAAACTGTCGTAGTGCCTGATACTTCGTTACCGACGATCAACAACGCGTTGCCAGTTGGGCTGTCAGTTGCGTCTACAAACTTCATACCTTCAGGTGCAAGGTCTCCGGCTGCGGCAAAATTAGTTTCGATATCCGTTTCGAAATCACGATTGACTGTGTATTCAAGAAATTCGGATTGAGCAGGGTTGCTGATGTCGTACATCATGATTCCGCCTGTGCGTTCCAAACCTACAAACGCATAAGTAATGCCGTTGACGGTGCCCAGCGCCAAAGCTTCTGGCTCAGGCCCTTTGTTGTCTGAACGGTCATCGAATCCGTTTTCGTCATTGGTGGCGTTGAAGCCTTTCTCGCCCAGACGTGTTTTGGTGATTTGTTCAAAATCATCACCGGAATCGAATACGCGTGTGCCATTGTCAGCATTGAAGATCGAGAAAGAGCGGGCGCCGAAGACAACGACTTTTTCGTATTTTTCGTCGTTATCGACATCGCCTTCAGTGACGACAGCTTTGATTTTACCTAGCTTTTCGTTTTCCTGAAGGGCGTCTGCATCGGGGAAGACAGTCTCATCAAGGTCGAGTTTTCCGGCGCTCTTCTCATCAACCCAGCTGAAGCAGTCGCCATCGTCGAAATCATGGCCTGCCGCGTCACACTCGGCTTCTGTCGCGGAATAAGCGTATTCACGGCTGTCGCCTTCGTTGGCTGTCACGATATAGTTTGTACCGTTAACACGGTAAGCCGCGATGGTGTCGGGCATGTATAAACCAAAAACATTATCGTATGTTTGGATGTTGATGGCGTCATCTTTGTTGCTTGCGTCTAGGCCGTTGCCTTCGATGCCGTGGTCTTTCTCTCCGAGGCTGAAAAGACGCTCAGCCGTTGCATTTTCGATATCAATCACGGCGATGGCATTATTCTCTTGTAGAGAAACATAGGCTTTTTTGTTATCTGCAGAGATAGCGATATATTCAGGTTCTAGATCTTGCGCTACGGATGCCTCAGGGTGGGTAACACGAGCGGCGGCGCCTTGCTCGGCTTTGGGTTGGCCAGCATTGAATACGTTTAGGCTAACCTGTTGCGGCGTGCCAGCAAGGCCATTGGCGATCGGCACAATGGTCACAGATCCTTCAGGGTCATTGGTATAATCACCGGAAGGTTCACCTTCGTTTGCGCTTAGTGCATAAGCACCATCATGAGTGAACACAACGTTATCTGGCAATGCGCCAGCGTTAACAGTCTTTTGGAAAGTTGGCGAGCCTTGGTCATTCAGCGTGTAGAATGCGATAAAGCCGTTGGCTTGTTTGTCATCGTTTTCAACAGCGACGGCCATCAGGTTGCCATGAACCGCTACGCTGTTAATGCCTCCAGATGCTGCAACATTCTCGCTAACATCCAATGTCGATCGACGTGTCAGGTTAGAGCCAGATAGCGGGTTTGCCAGCGCCTCGCTGGTCAGGGTGCTAGCATCAAGAACATCAATGACGGAGTCTTTAGCGTTAATGACCAGAATGCTTTGGCTGGTTTTGTGGTAGGTGACGATCTCTGAAAGCCCCTCATCCAACTCTTGATCTGCGTTGAAACGACCGATCAGAGTCATGCTTGCCGGTTCGATGATTTTCTTTTCGGCATTGTTATCATCATCGTCACTGCAAGCAAACAGTAGTGTAGATGCAGTAATAGCGGTGGCGAGTGTTTTAAGTTTCATCTATGTGTCTCTCTACAAAATTGTATGACGATGGTAATGCGGGTAGGTGACGATTACCTGACAGAAAAACTGCAATTTTGAAACAAACGAAAACATGTGTGAGCTGTCCAAACCGAGCCACTTTTCGTTTTCCGGCGGTCAAGGCAGTACCGAGCGGTTTACATTCCGTTGTGTTTGAGGTTATCCCAAACAGGTGAGGGTACTGTGAAAACCAGTGATATTATTGGTATGGGGCTAATGCTGTTTGCGTTTTTTCTTGGCGCAGGCAATCTTATATTCCCTGCGTGGGCCGGCTATCAGGCGGGCTCGAATCTGTGGTGGTCGTATCTTGGCTATGTGTTGACGGATGTCGGGCTTTCTTTGTTCGCCATCGTCGCGATAGCACGGGCGGGTAGCCCGGATGCGTTAACTGAAGCACTGCCTGCGGGTTTAGGTACTCTGTTTTGGGTGATTGTATATATCGTTATTGGGCCGGCGTTTGCTATCCCGCGTACCGGTGTGGTTGCCTATGATGTTGGTGTGGCTCCTTGGCTTGGGAGTCATTCACCAGTCTACCAGGGCATTCATAGTGTGATTTTCTTCGCCATTGTTTTGTGGCTTTGTTTGTTCCCCGGACGATTGGTCACCGTTATCGGCAAGGTGTTGTTACCAGTGTTAGCCGTCACATTGATGAGTATTTATCTAGCCATGATTGTGGAGCCATCTGCGGCACATTTTACCCCTGCTACGGGAGGCAACTGGGCGAGTCAGCCGGTTTCGGAAGGTGTTCTACAGGGCTATCTGACGATGGATACGTTTGGAGCGATGGCATTTGGGATCGCAATTATTACGGCGTTAAAAACCTACGGTATTGAAGATCGGAAACGATTAGTGCGTTATACGTTAGTCTCGTCGATGATCGCTGGCGTTGGGTTATGTGCTGTTTATGCGGGGTTATTTTACCTGGGGGCGTTGGGCCGGTTTCACCTCGACCATGCCGCTGGAGGAGGGCAGATTCTCACCGTGATGGTGTATCAATTGCTGGGTAATTGGGGGCAAGCGGCGCTATCTATCATTATTATACTGGCCTGCCTGACAACTGCTGTGGGGGTGGGTACGTCTTGTGGCGAATACTTTGCTCAACGGTGGCCTAAGATTCCTTACCGGTTGTGGGTTTCTTCGATTTGTGCGCTGTCTGCCATTGTTGCCAACGTTGGTTTGCAAACGCTAATTACGTTGTCTGTGCCGATTGTTATTACACTTTATCCGCTAGCCATTGTGATGGTGTTTGCACAGCTAATGCCACGAGGTTTTTGGCAAATTTCGCCGGGATTATTGCGCCTAACACTGTCTGTTGTTCTTTGTTTTAGTGTTCTGGATGGCATCAAATCGAGCGGTGTGGTGGGCGATCTGCATAACCTTAATTGGATCCCCCTGTTTGATAGCAGCCTGGCCTGGCTGCTACCGGCGATGGTTTGTATTGTTTGTGGTTGGACGTACCAATCGGTTAGACGCAGAAGCCTAGTTATTGGTAAAGGCGTTAGTTAATTCTCTTGTTAAATTGTCGGTTAATTGAAACGAAATCAAAACGCCATATCGCCGACTTTACCCATCAACCATACAGATGCTCTGCGCGGCAAAAGGGTCATAATGCCAGCCATGAGTTTATCGGCAATGCCGGGCAATACGATAGGGCCCTTGCGTTTTTCTAATGCGCGGTAGGATGCATTGACCACGGTTTCCGGTGAAACTGCGATTAAATCGAGTAGATTACGGTGTTTGATTGCACCGGCACGATCGACAAATTGAGTTTTGGCGATGCCGGGGCAAAGACCTTGAACATAAACGCCTTGTGCGCGACCTTGATACCACAAGGATTCAGAAAACGATGCGATCCAGTTTTTGCTCGCGACATAACTGGGTTGCACCGGCGTTGGTAAGTAGTAGGTGAGGGACGATAGGTTAATCAAGGCGTCACCACGTTTAGCGTGTTTCATATAGGTGTGTGCGAGTTTCATCAGGCATTCAATATTAACCTTCATCACGGCCAGCTCATCGTTGAGGCTGGAATCTTTGAATTCTCCAAAGTAGCTGAATCCGGCGTTATTAATTAACACGTCATAATGGGTTTGCTCCAATGCTTCCTGACATTGCTGGTGACCAACATCGGCCGACAGGTCGGCTTTGATGTAGTTGTGTTGATGTGCATTGATAGCGCTGAGCTCTTCCACAAGGCTTTTTAGGCGTTCTTCGTTTCTTGCGACCGCGGTAACGCGGTACCCTTGGCGGGCGAAGTGCACTGCGAAGCAACGGCCAAGGCCTTCGCTGGCGCCGGTAATAAAAACGGACTTTGTCATGATTGAGTGCTCGACGTAAATGCGTGATTATAATCTTACGTTGTGTAATATAAAAAACAACCATATAGGTATCTTCTTGTGCTGATGGCCGTAATTTATACCTCTTTCGCTATGCGTAAGGCGCTTGTGGTATTCGGGTTTCAGCGGCAATAAAAGACGCAACGGGCGGATTCGAGTAAACTGCTATTCATGACTAAAGACACTGCAAACATGCCCGATACATTACAACCCTGTCAGCAGGATGGCCGCCGAAAAAAACGCCCTGGGGTTGAAGAACAGCAACAGGTGATTGTGGGTGCGGCGATACCATTATTTCTTGATGAGGGTACGGAAGCCGTTTCGATTGCGCGTATCTGTAAGCAGGCAAACGTCTCTAGGCCTACGTTTTATCGCTGTTTTGACGATAAAGGCGCGTTGTTGGCTGCGATCTATCAACAATCTGTTACTCATGCCGTTAGTGAGTTTTTGGATGACGAATTGTTCGCAGACGCTCCAGATATTCAACATATTCGGTTAGCGTTTGAGCAAATGTATCAGGCGATTTTTGCTGACGCTGACAGTGTTGCCTTATTGTTCCGCGAATCCGCGAATCCGAATTCTGCCGCATACAATATCGTTTATCGCGCATTCGAAAATGCGGCAGATAAGCTGCTTGGTCAATTACCGCAAGGCATGACGCCTGATGTCGATAAGACCTGCTTGATGTCAGTTATGGCCGCTAACCAATGGATTGTGCACAACGCCATTATTCAGGGGCTCTCTGATGATGCGAAACAAACAGCTATCGAGGCCGGTTGGCAATTAGTTCGACGCCTGTTTTTTACTTCCCAAGTTTGATCGTTTTGATAGTTCTTTTGCGAAAAAAGCTGGTGCAACAGCTAAGCCATAGTGATGAACGAAGCCCGCTATAATGAGTCCATAAGCCTGTGCCGTTGAGTTTGGCATTGGCAATACGATTTATTATCGATTTTGATCAATCAGCGAGGCGCTGACTATGGGCGTAGGACTTGACCGAGTGGTACTTTGGGGTAGAAATCTCACGCAATACGAAGAGATGTTTAACCTGACAGACAGTGATTTGGGTAAGAACATCGTAGGTGTTGCTGACGGGCCTGCGTGTGCAAACGCTGAGTTGTTTGAGCAGGGCATTCGTTACACCTCGATTGACCCCATTTACAAGGAATCAGTTGACGATATTCGTGCCAGCTTTTTGGGCAGTCGCCCTGACGTGATGGCAAGAATTTCAGCCCTTGTTGAAGCTAAAACGCCCGGTCTTCATAAAAATGTTGAAGAACTTGGGCGCGATGGTGATCAAGTGTTTGATACCTTTATCGCAGACTATGAAAAGCGTAAAGATTCAGGTGCGTATATCTATGGGGAGTTGCCATCGTTGCCCATCGCTGATCAGACTTATGATCTGGCGCTAAGCTCTTATCTTCTTTTTGCCTATTCAGGTGTACTCGATTATTCGTTTCATTTAGCGGCGGTGCGGGAGTTGTTAAGAGTTGCTCGGGAAGTGCGTATGTATCCGGTAACAGATGTTGACAACTATTTGTCTGCGCACATCCCTCCAATGATGCAAACCCTGCGTGATGAAGGGATTGACGTCTATCTTGAAGATGTGCCGTTTCGATATGTGGATGTCAAAACCAACAACCAAATGCTGGTTGCGCGACACCTCTGAATACCTGTTTCGATGTAAATATTGAAACACGCTAATACCCCCCCCTATAAAGGCTCGTTTATCCTGTTATCTATACGACCCGTTTTCTCGACGTTATACTGCGCCTGCCACAGATAATATAAATATTGTGTTTGTTCGTATCTAACGTCAGGGGATAGATAAGAAATGAAGAAAACTCTTAAGGTTTTATGTTGTACCGTGCTCGCGACAAGCTTGTCTCATCAAGTGTTTGCGCAACAAGAGTGTATGTTAGGTGAAGTAAAGTGGTTTGCGGGTAATTTCGCACCTCGCAACTGGGCGTTGGCAAATGGCCAGTTATTAGCGATTTCACAAAACGAAGCATTATTTTCAATTTTTGGGACGACCTACGGCGGAGATGGGCGCACGACGTTCAGATTGCCATCATTGCGTGGCCGTTCGATTGTCGGAGCAGGCAATGGTCCAGGCCTATCTCAGGTAAGTCTCGGGGCTAAGATGGGGACTGAAACCGCAACGCTTAGTAATACGCACCTCCCTACACACGCTCACTCCGCCGGTACGTTAAAAGGCGAGATGACCATTAATACGTCTGCGGGCACGACTGAACTACCGGAAGGGGCCACATTGGCAGATTCTCAGCGTATGGCATCTTACACCACAATGCCCACAACACCTGAAACAACAGCGACAACCGCTGCAGGTAGTGTCGGAATCACCCAGGGTACTACAGGCAGTGCTGGCGGTAACCAGGCGTTCAATATTCGAANCCCGGCCCAGGCGTTGAATCCGATTATTTGCCTTTCGGGCATCTTTCCGTTAAGGAGCTGATTGATGAGTAACCTAAGTGTTGCTGGATTTTTATTAGTCGTTGTCGGTGTATTTTCGTTCAGTGTTGCTTCTGCGCAAACGTTAGAAGATTTTTCAAGTTATGATTGGGAAAATCACGAGGATCTGGGCGAATCGGTGGATGTTGGCTTGCTGACACTGTCGGTGGATGCTGGCGGTAGTTTGAAAGCGGTGACTAAACCCCATGGTATTCAGATGGGCTATCGCAAAGACGCAGTGACTAAGAAACTGACCATTGCTGGCCCCGCCGAAAAACGACTTAACATTCATAGTTTGGATGCAACTGACTTGGCAATGATGGTTCACCCTCAGGTGACTGTCACCGGTTATCGCGACGATACAGTCATTGCGGAGCAAACCATGGGCCCCTTGTGGGACGAGGCTACTCGCTCGGGTATTGCCGTGATGTTGAGTGGGTTTACGAATCTGACGCACCTCGAGATTGTCAGTGCGGGAGTTGACGAAGATGACAGTGATATCTACTTCTTCCTCGATATGATCGAGTATGAAGTAACTGATGTTCCTGTCCCTCCGGCACCTCCGAAACCAGCGCCGCCAAAATTTGGTGGATGGCCATTAATGATGCTGGTTACGCTTTGTTTATTGGCTGTTGCGCGTCGTTGGCGCGAGCTTGCTCGCTAGCGCGGATAATAGCCCGGTTGACTCTGCGTTGCTGGGCTTTCACAATGCCGGCTAATACAGCCGAGTTTCTAATTTATGTCGTTACCATCCAGCACATCTACTGAATCACTGGCAGCACTACTTGCGCATTGCCAATCGATTGACACGCAAATGCAGCCTTCAGCGTCAGGACAGGTGACATTGCAGTTTGCGAATATCAGCGAAGATCAACTCGATCGTGTGAAAGTACTGCTTGAAGAGCTCGCTTACGAGAGCGTTGAGGGTATGGATTACAGCCCTTATTTCTCTGCCGTTGAAGGGTCGGCATTGTATAAACCTGCGAATCCAATGCTTGCGATTCGTCAGGTTTCCAAAACGTATGATCTCGACCCTGAGCGATTAGGTCGTCAGTATCGGCAGTCAAAAAAGCGTTAACCAATACGTGCTGTTTATAGTGTCGGCACAGTGCTCTTGACTAAATCAGCTCGCAATACATCGAAAGCAACACGCGAGTTGGAGCCGTTGTTTTTGACTTTCTCATATTCAGAAACAAGGCGATAGAGATCACCTTTTGCCGGCTTAACGTTGCCCGTATGTTCGGCTTTCGCACCCGTTTGCAGTGCCGTTTGGGTGACAGTTTTCCCGCGTTGGCCGGCACCGACGCCTAGCAATGTAATACCAGCATCGCCATCATCGGCTTGAGAGCCAAAGACGATTTCAAGGGGTGTTTTGCGGGTATCATTGACGGGTTTGAAGTAGCTGGATTCCAAGCGTACCGCATCATGAATGGTTGCGGACTGATAGCCATCATAGCCAGAAGCGCGCAATTTACGGTTAGTGCTGAGTAGTTGATCTGCTTCACTATCCAGCGCGCTGACCAGCGTCGACATCCGATTGTGGCACTCCATATATACGGTGTTGATTTCGGCTTTTGAGGCTCTGTTGTTTAAAAACTTGCAGAGGGTTTCCATACGCTGTGTATGAACACGTTGGCGTTGCGGGTCGTTGCGCACCATTGCCCGGCCAAGGGCGAGTATCGAGGGCACGATCATCAGATCGTACGCCACGAGGAAGGCACCTAGCGGTGAAACCATCGTATCAAACCCAGCATTGACACCAATGCCAACGGTTGCGCCTGCGTAGGGATCAAAGACAATCTGTTCGTATGTCGCCTTGCCTTTGAATCGGGCCTGAGCGCCAATACCCAGGCTAACGGCTTCACGCATACTGATCGAGAAGATGGTGACTTTGCGCGAAGGGTGGGTGAGGGTGAATTTCTGTTCTGTGCCGACTTCCATACCGGCGAAAACGGCGGAATTAAAATCCCACCCGACACCGCGCCCGTTGATCATGAACTTAAGCTCGCCAATGGCTCTGGCCCCAGCGATCAAGTCACCGGATAGTTCAATTTCGGCCGATTGTAGAAACTTGACCCCGGCACGGCCTGATAAACTGATGCCCAGTTCCACCTCCGCAGTGCCATTAAGGTCGATAACGCTGAACCGTTCTTTATTGGCATCGGTATCGGTGGTGGTGCTGAAAAAGTTACCTTCTTGTGCCGCCAGATTATGGGATTTGTGCGAAAAGCTGGATGATATCTTTCCTTCGGCGCTGCCCCATGAACCCGCTTTAGCACTGCCTTCAGCATGGCCCTCAACGACTTTAAAATCGTCGGACATGATACGTTTGAGGTATTCGGTTTTTACCTTACAAGTGCGTGTAATGGTGTAGTCAATATTGGCACCGACGGATGTGTCGTAACTCAATCCTGCGTTTGCTGAAGCAATGAGTCGATCGGCGCTGGCTTCGGCGCTGGCATGGGCTTCGCCGGTTGCCTGTGCGGTAACAGCGGCCTTTACCTGGTGTTTAAACCCCAGTTTGGTTTTTGTCATGCCACTGTCAAAGCTGGCTTCCGCTTTTTTCGTACCACCGGCTTTAGCACTTGCCTTGACGCCGTTACCGACAATCTTGGCGCTGGCGTCACGCTCTCTAGTTGATGATTTGCCGATATCTGTGGTGTATTCCCAAAAGCTATGGGCGCGCGCCTTAGCCGCCAGAATTTGAGCGGAGGCGGCCAACACTTCGCACTGCAAACGACTGAGAATAATGTCGTTGAGTGTGGTGACCGATAACACATTGTCGTTCTTCAAGATGCGCATCAGTTCTATTTTGTCAGCTATCAGGCGTCGTGTTTTACTCAAATGGATAAGTCGCCCGATGCGCTGTTCTTCAACTAGGCTCGGATGATACAGATCGATATGTTCGGGGAAGTACTGTTTGGCCGCTAACATCATGATAATCCACTTGGGATGCTCCATGATTCTTGATGTTGACCCTGACTGTAAATCAGCTTCTAGCGCTGTGTAGACGGTATCAATAGCTTCTTGCCAATGCTCCATCCGAGTTTCACGGCGATAACCGGTTTTTTTGCCCATCTTTTTACACCATGTTTCAATCATGGCAGTAAATTCCGGGTCAGGAATGCTCAAAAAACCTTGGGGATATTGTGTGGAATTCACGGCTTCAGTGAATCGCATAGTGTGCCCTCAAACAACGTGCAGCGTTGGAACTACAACGGGGGAGATTATTTTTTTACTGAGGGTAAAGACCTGAACTCCCAGAGGAAGTTCAGGGGCTTGCGATTTGTCTGTTAGCGAGTTGACAATAGATTTTAACCGGCTGACGAGCGCTAAACCCAAGTACCTTGACTGGAGTCGTATTCGTCAGCGATTTCCTTGTTCCAAACGGCTTGCTGCGTTTCTTTAAAAGCAATACGGCCCCATTTATCACCTTTTTTAGCATTCAAATAAGTCGTCACGTTTTTTTGCAATTCTTGCATGACGGGTCCGACGGCGGGGGATTTTCGATACGACGGCGTAGGGTGTTGGGTTTGAGTAATTGGCCTGCCCATATCCCCAATAGGTACCTGGGGTTGAATGCTTGGATTTCCTTCGGACGCCTCTGAACCGAAAATCTGTACCAATGGGGTGTCGCGATCTTCGTGGTATTCGTCGATATAAGCAGATCTCAATGCGCTGACATCTTTTAAATCCTTAGAAGCATAACCATCAAACCCGGGTTCACGCAGCTGGCGTTTAGCAGCCAGAAGTTTGTCTGCTTCTGCATCCATCGCCCCTAATGAAGCCAGCATTCGGGCGTGGCATTCGAGGTAGACAGAGTTGAGTTCGCCGCGAGATGCCTGATTGTTCAAGAATTTAGCCAAGGTGTCGATGCGTTGTGTATGAACGCTCGATTTTCTTGGGTCTTTGCGTTTCATCACGTCGGCGAGCGCAAGAATTGATGGCATAACGAGGAAGTCATACCCCAACAGTAAAATGCCCGACGGTGACGCCGATGAGCTGAACGAGGCATAGCCGCCAACACCCATCGTGATACCACCGAGGCACTGCCACTCCATTTTGTTGGTATTAGCGACAAATACTTGGCGTGCCTGTGCACCAAAGCCCGCTGAAACCGCTTCGCGACCTTCAAATGATGCAATGGTGATCTTTCTTGATGGGTGGGTAATGGTGAGCTTTTGGTTGGTTCCTGCTTCTAATCCGGCAAAAAATGCGGCGTTAAAATCTGCGCGTATGCCTCGTCCGTTGATTAGTAGGTTAGCTTCGGCAATACCGCGAGCACCGCCAAAAATATCACCACTTAACGTGGCATCAAGGCTGTCAAAAAAGCGCAACCCAGCGCTACCGGTGATATTGATACCGAGCTCTGCTTCTGCTGAGGCGGTTAAGTGCATTAACCTGAATGCCTCTTTGGTATCATCGGTATCGGTATGTGTGCTGAAGTAGTTATCTTGTACCGGTTTGTGGTGATATTTGTGTGCCAAAACCGAGGATGCTTCGAAATCTGCGTTTGCTTTTACGCGTGCATTGGCTTCGCCTTCAGCGTGAAATTCTGCCCAGTTGAAGCGTTCTTGATCTCGAAAAATGCGTTTTAGGTACTCGGTAGGTACCTTGGACGACAGCGTAATGTTGTAGTCGACGTTGGCGCTGACACTGGTTTCAGCGCTGAGCCCTGCTGAGGCTGACGCTTTGAGTTTAGCAAGGCTAAGCTCGCCTTCGCCGTGAATTTCACCTTCAACCTTGGCCTTCACTCCCATAGAGCCTTTGTGATGAACACCACGGCAGAGTTTTTCACGTTCAAGTTCGAGTGTTGCCGATGCAGATACACTGCCGTGTGCTTTGCCGGTGCCAATAACGCCAACACCTTTACGTTTGGCCGTGCTTTCAGTGCCGCGGTCGTGATCTGTGCCGAGGTAAACATCGGATGAATAGAAGTTGGAAGCTCTGGCTTTGGCCACCAGCATTTGTGCTGATGCGGCCAGTACTTCACATTTCATGCGTGATTCAACGAGTTCGTTAAAGGTGTCTGCTTTTAAATGGCGATCTTCTTTGATGATGCGCATCAATTCCATTTTGTCGCGGATATGCCGTTTGATTTCACTGATATGGATAATGCGCCCAACACGTTCAGCTTCGACGGCGGTTGGATGGTAGAGCTCTATTTGCTCGGGGAAGTAGGTTTTTGCCGCGATCATCATGATGCACCACTTGGGGTGCGCGGTAATTTTTTTCGGGTCAGAGGTTTGTAGCTCACGTTCAAGCATGGTATATGCCGTATCGATCGCCTCTTGCCAGCGAACGATGCGTTTTTCCCGACGGTAACCGGTTTTTTTGCCCATCGCCTTGCACCATTCGGTGATCATGGAAACAAAAACCGGATTTGGAATGGAAACCAAACCGCCGGGGTAATTCTCAGGTTGTAGAACTTCGGAAAATCGCATGGGTATCCTCTCGGTAAACGGAAGCCTGCGCGAACGCCATGTTGGGCAGTATTAATATTAAGTGCTGAGTTCCCTTAAGATTATAGACAAGCAAGTGACAGGCAAGTTTGCGGATTTTCAGTTGGGCGATTGATGGTCTTGGTATTACGGAAGTCTACGCAGCACAAGGCTGCTGAGGAATTCGGGCTTCCAGGTTCCCGCATGTATGATCACGATCCCACTGGTTTTCGGCTTTTGGCAATTACCGTCGTCCCGCATCTTGACGGGAATGACGGTAGCTCTGGTGCAAGAGCATCGCAGAAGTGTGGTTGAGGGAGTAAGTTATGGTGGAATCACGGTGAAGGCTTGGCTTCGAGTCTACGTAGACGTATCAGCCTGAACCACTTCATAGCACGGCGTATATTGGCCGTTCAATTTCATCCGGCCTTGATCAACAAATCCTCGCAACAGGTTGTCGATACTGGCTGCGATCTCGGCATCGCCGCTGAGTTGAAACGGGCCGTGTTTTTTAACCTCAGCAATACCGTCAGCTTTAACATTGCCGGCAACAATCGCCGAGAATGCGCGCCTCAAGTCGGCAGCAAGGGCATGTGCTGATTGGCTGCGGTTGAGCTTCAGGCCGGCCATGTTTTCGTGGGTTGGTTTGAATGGTTGCTGAAAATCCGTCGGAATCATCAGCTCCCAATTGAATGCATACGATTGCTGATGTTTACGCCGGTGTCGGGTAACGCTTTCGATGCCTTTGTACATGCTGTTGGCGACCTGCTCGGGCGATCCAACAATGATTTCATAGTATTGGCGTGCAGCCTCACCCAAAGTATCGCAAATAAAGGCGTCAAGACCACGAAAGTAATCAACGCTTTCTTGCGGAGCGGCAAAAATCAGCGGGAACGGCAGCGTCGCATTACCGGGCTGCATAAGAATGCCGAGCAAATAGAGTACTTCTTCAGCGGTACCTGCGCCGCCGGGAAAGACAATAATGCCATGGGAGAGCCTGACAAATGCTTCAAGGCGCTTTTCGATATCCGGCAAAATCACCAACTCATTGACGGTTGGGTTTGGGGATTCCGAGGCGATAATGCCGGGTTCGCTAATTCCCACGTAGCGGCCATCCCGAATTTGTTGTTTGCCGTGGCCGATCACGGCGCCTTTCATGGGGCCTTTCATTGCACCGGTGCCGCACCCCGTTGCGATGTTAAGGCCGCGTAGACCCAGTTCAAAGCCAATGGATTTAGCATATTCGTATTCGATACGGTTAACGGCATGACCACCCCAGCAGACCACGAGTTTTGGCGAGGTATTGGGTTTCACGACGCCGGCGTTTCGACTGATTCGAAATACGGCATCAGTAATACCCGGACCTGAGTCGAAATCAAAGCGGCCGCCCATAGACATTTTGTGATGGGTGTAAACGATATCGCGCAATGCCGAAAACAAATGCTCTTCGATACCGCGGATCATGCGATTGTTGACGAAGGCGCTGGCCGGCGCATTGGTGATATCCAAACGGATACCTCGGGGTTCAGGCACGATATGAATCTCAAACGCATCTAATGCCGCTTTGAAGGTACTGTAATCGTCACAGTCGTTGCCGGTATTCAAAACCGCTAATGCACAGCGCTTAAATAGCTGAAAAGTGTCATCGTTAGCATTAGTGACACCATCGATTTCGTGTTGTGACAGCAGATTCAAGCTGCTGGTGGGTCTTACTGAGGTTTGGGCGAGAGTTTTCATAGGTACTCCTCTTTTTTTGTAGGTTTGTTTTTCGATATACAGGGTTGTTGTTTCTCTCTTACGTTTTGTTTCTTGTTTCTTGTTTCTTGTTTCTTACTGCGTCAGCTGCTGTGTCGGTCTAATGCATCGCGATACATGAGTAAACGCAGGATATTCGTTATTAGTCACTCTATACCCGCGCGGGTTCCTTTTTGTTTTGATTCATATGCGGCTAATTCATCGTCTCACAGTCTTAGCACCGTAGCCTCAAGGCTGCTATATACAGGTGGAACAAACAGTTAGAAGACCGACACGGACGATATATGGGTTACTTCATTCTATTGCTCTGCTTAATGGTATTAACGGCCCCGTTTCTGCCATTACCAGATGTTGCGCAACTACCGGGCTGGGTAGTTGGGTCGCTACTTTTTATTGTTTTGCTCGCGGTACTCATCGGTGTGTTACTAGGCCAGTTATCCAAGGTTAATGATGATGAGTAGTGATTGGATTTATGCAGCGTGTATTAGTGTTTATCTGATCGCTCTAATTGTAATTACGGTGTTTGCCAAACGTGCTGAAAGGCGCGCATCTGCCGAAGATTTTTATCTGGGCAATCGCACGTTTGGTGCATTCACGTTGTTTTTTACGTTATTTGCCACCCAGTACAGCGGCACCACATTTCTAGGGGTGCCGGCAACCAGTTACCGCCAGGGCTTCGAATTTTTCGTCATGATGGCAATCATGATTAGCCTAGTGGGGGTATACGGGTTATTTGCTTTTCGATTGAAGCGTATTGCTGATAAACATAGCCTGATTACGCCCGGCGATTATCTTAGTTTTCGTTTTAACTCGATTGTGTTGAGCCGATTGATGACGGTGATTTTTCTGGCAGTATTAACGGGTTACCTATTGGTGAACCTGAAAGCGGTAGGGTATCTCGTAGAGACGGCGAGCAATGGTTTGATTAGCCAGGAAGTATCCATCATCGTTGCTTGCCTGTTTATCGTTGTCTACGAGTCAATCGGCGGCATGCGAGCGGTGGTTTGGACAGACGCGATGCAGGGCATACTGATTTTGCTGGGCACGTTGTCGTTGGCGTGGCTCTTGGTGGAGGCGGGGGGCGGTTTTGAATCTGCGTTAGCTCAAACACAACAGGTTAAACCGGAATTTTGGCAATTGCCTGCGACTGAAAAAGTGATTCAATGGTTGTCTGCGCTATTCTTGATCGGTTTTTCAGCGGCCGTGTATCCGCAGGCGATCCAACGTATTTTCGCCGCTAAAAGTGTCAATACGCTGGTGACGTCGTACCGTTTGATGTTAGTGATGCCGTTTTTGACGACCTTGATTATGTTGTTTATCGGCATCATTGCGGTTGGTTTGTTGCCCGACCTTACTCGAGCGGAATCCGAGCAGGTGATTCTGTTATTACTTAAGCAGGTTTCTGTCGATCACCCGGTATGGTCGGCACTTGTGTTTATTTTTTTGCTGTCTGGTACGGCTGCAATTATGTCGACCGTTGATTCTGCATTGCTGACAATGTCGTCGATTCTGACTCAAGATGTGTTGAAGCCGCATTTTCCGCATGCATCCGGCCGCACCATCAAAAAAATGGGAGTGAGTTGCTCTTGGGCGATTATGGGCATTGCGTGTTTATTGGCGGTGTTAGTTGAAGATACTATTTGGGCGCTGACCGTCTTCAAATTTGAATTACTGGCTCAGGCAGCCCCTTCAATGATCTTATCGGTGCGCTTCAAGCATTGGGGTGCTAACGGTTTTATTGCCGGGGCGTTATCCGGTTTAGCTGTTGCTGTATGTCTTAAGGCGGGTTTTATGGGCGTACCGGCGATGCCTTTTAACGTGCATGCTGGTAGTTGGGGGCTGATGGTTAATGTGGCGGTTTTGTTGGGAGTTGTGGGTTGGGAGCATTCTCGGAGGCGTGCATAACGTTTGGCGCGGTACCTGAGTGGGAAAGATCCGCGTCAATGGTAGCTGGGTCATTTGCATCTGTTTGCACGGGTGTGGATTGTTCGGGCTTATCGGTATCACTTAAATAGTGAAAGCGCACTTCAACGGGCAGCTCTTCAACGTAGTAGGTCAATGGTTTCAGGGTTTTTAGGGTGACTTTGATGCTGGCGACGGAGTCATCAAATGGCCCTGAGAGCAATCCCGGGGTACGTTGTACCATTGTTGTCGGTTCGCTGATGACGGCTTCGTACTTGTCGCCATTCGGCAAGGTGACAGTTGCTGTTTGACCGAGGTGAGTGTATTCAAAGCGGTCGGGTTCGAGGTAAGCGATAATCACCGGAGTTTCACGGTTCGATAGGGATAATAGCTCGGTGCTTTCGTTGATATATTGGCCGGGTTTGACGTAAACCGCGTTGACCTTGCCTTTTTTGGGGGCATATACCCCCAGCAGTTGCTGTTTAACCTGAGCCAATATCAGCTGTTTGTGAGCGTCGAGTAATGCAGTTTCAATAGCACCCTGGGTTAGGTTTTCAATGGCTTTCAATTGATTGATGCGGGCTTGATTCAGTGTGATTTGGGCATCGACTCGGTATTTTTCGAGGGCGACTTTATCAACCAGTGATACCAAGCCTCGATTGGCATATTCATTGGATTGTTGTGCCAATGCTTTTTGTTGACTGACCCCGCCTTGTGCAATGGTAATTTGATCAGCATAGAGTCTTTTCGTATCTCGAATGGCTTGCTGTTGTTTTGTTTCTAGTGACTGCAGCTGCACTTTAAGCAACTCTACTTCTTTCTGAATTGCAGGCGAGGTAAATTGCATCAGCGTATCGCCGAGTTTGACACGATCGCCAACCGTTGAATCGACGGAACTAACAAACCCATTCTGTGGTGCGTAGAGGGTAATGGGTTCGCTAGTGATAACCCCATCGGCGATAACCAAGATGTTGCGATGGAAGCCGAACCACATCAGCAACAGAACAGGGCTGAGAACAAATGCGACCAGTAGATACCAGCGTACTCGAAAAGCCGTACGTTTAGCGGGAGCGTAGTTAACGCGAAACCCTTGATCTTCGGTTGGGTTACGGCGTTTGGATTTTTCGAACGATACCTTCATGGTTTAGAACCTTTTTCCTTTTTTCAGTACCCACCAAGGCGCCATATTGCTCTCTTCGTGGGAACGTCGTATCCATTCATTGAGTATCGCGAATGCACTGAATAGCCGCATACCCAAAGAGTATAGCGGGAATACCGGGAGCCAGATCAGCATCCGGGCGTCATCTCGAAAGCGTTCAGACACCAATAACCAGAAAAACAGAAAGTGTAAGGTGGCCATCACTAGGTAGTAGGTATATTGAACCAGCAATACGGCAACAAAAACCGCCGTGGGGTATGTGACGAGAACCCAGATGTTGTAGATGATCATCAAAAACGGCAGCATGATGCTCTGCATCAAGCCGTAAACGAGAGTGAATAGGGTATTGCGCCGTCCCATTAGTTGTTTCGAAAACGCATATTTGTGTTTGCGCATAAACAGAAACAATAGGTCGCCGTCCCACCGCAAACGTTGCTGTAATAGTTGTCTAAAAGTATCGGGTGCGTCGGTGTGCCCCATACCATGCGCGGCAAACGGAATACGGAGATTTTTGTGACGCCCCATGTATTGTTTGATGCGAATGGTGAGATCCAGATCTTCGGCCGAGTGGGTATTCCAGCCGCCGATTTGTAGCAAAAATTTCCGTCGAAAGGCCCCAAAGGCCCCGGAGATATTGTTGATCATATTCCATTCGGCCAATCCGACTTTGGCACCTTGCAACGAGATCATGTATTCGAGCCCTTGCATGCAGGTGGCGAGACTACTGTTGAGGTTTCGCACCCGCAGAGACCCGGCTACCGCTGGCACATTCGGGTCTTGAAACTCGTGAACGACTTTGCTGATCATGTCATTGTCGAATGACGTATCGCCATCCAGTGCGAGTACGATTTCGCCATGGGCTTTTGAGAGCCCCGCATTGAGTGACGAAACGCGACCGCCGCGTTGCCATTTGGGCAGCACTCGCAAGGTTCTACCGGGATAGCGCTTCATGAATTCTCGGCACTTTATGGCAGCATTGTAGGTATCGGCGTTTTGGGTGGCGCCATCAATGATGGGAATAATTTCGATATGACCTCGATAGGTTTGCTCACATAAGGTAACGATGGTTTGGCGAACGTCTTCACCCTCGGAATAACAAGTAATTAGGCATGAAACCGTGGGCTGAATGCGCAGTGGCCCGCGGCGATAATAGCGATAGTGCCAGCGCAACATACCGCTAAATACCAGCAAAGACAGCGGCAACTCAATCAACAGTACCATCGGCATGAATACGATGATGGCTTCAACCGAGTTGGCAAGAACGTGAGTAATACTGTGCGTTAGGAAAACAACCGTGTTGCCGTCAATCATCCATGAGTTCCTCGAATATGTGCCGGAACCAGGCATCGAAATCTAATACCGTACCTGTGTCGGGAAATACCTTCAGCAGCACATGAATTTCCAGTGGGTTATCTATCTGTTCTTTGCCGATTGATTCCATGCGTGTCTTGATATTGTCAATGGCCTTGTCGTCAGCGTCGGTGAGTAAAAAGAACAAAACACTGGTTGAATACCGGCAAAATACATCGGTTTTTCGTAGCTCTCCCCGAAGCCTGCGGCCGAATTCTTCAACGTGGTTGAGTAGTTCGATTTCAGAGCGTTTTAGGCTCAGATCATCTAAATTTTTCAGATGCAGGGCCATCACCATATGGCGTTTTTGGTGTCGTGGGGTCAAGTTATCAACCCATTTGGCCATCCAAACAAAATGCTCTCGAGACAGCGCATCACCCATAACGGCCGGTAGCATGTGTCGGTCTGACCCGGTTTTCGCTTGTGTGATGCCGAGGTTCCCGAGGCAATAGCTGTAATAGCGATGAGTTTTAAGGCTTTCGATATCATTCTCAAAGTTGCAATAGAGACAGTGAACCTTGACATAGGCATCGGTAAATAACGTGTTGCAGGTGTTACAACGTTGATCTTCGAGGGGGCGGTCGTAGTCTGTTCCGATATGTCGGAGTGTTGTCAGACAGTTTGGGCATACAAGATTATCCTGGCGCATAAACGCGCCTTGCGTGGCAATGTGACCGCAGGTAAAACAGTGAATCGCAGCTTCAGTTTGAATGTCGATCGAGTGGCAACTTGGGCACGTGTCGATGTAGTTGAGCATACCGGAATTACAGCGCTGACATGCCCTAACTCGGTCGATCAGTTTTTCGGTTTTGATCAGTTCAGTGCGAGAGGCGCTGGCAAGCCAGAATTCCTTGGCAGGGTAGTCATCCCATAAATCGATTAGAGGGTACTGATACATGCCTCGTGTTGCCAATACCCGAATTGGGCGTATGCGTCGATGGCGATTCAGCCATAGATACGCGATCATGCGGTTTTCGAGCTGGTAACGCGATTTTTCAAATACGTCAGCATGCAGCCATTGACGGTGCCGTTCGTACTGCGCGATTTCGTCGGGTAGGTCATCGGGTAGCTTACCGTCACCCAAGGCTTCACCCAGGCGAGTAGGCCGTTGGTTGTAGATTAACATCAGGGCGGTTTCTGGATGTTGGCGCAGGCTTTTCAGGCTTTCATCCACCAGCTCGACATCTCTGCTATTGAGGACGATAGCGGCTGTCTCGTCAGTTATCTGTGAGCGATCCAAAAAACTACACTGAATCACTTCAAAAACGTCTGAATGCGCCTGAAGAGGGTCGCCGATAACGAGTAGGTGCTTCATTGATTTTTTCTCGGGCTTCCTGCACCAACGTTACACAACAAGTCTCAGCAGGTTGACTGTGTGCTCATTCGATCCATGTTTTGACCGAGGGTTCCGGTAAGTTGCATTCTCTTCGTATGTTTGTCGTAAATCGGCGGACTATCTGGGAAGTCGCTAACCCAGGTAGCAAAGGATTCAAGCTATACAGAATCAAGGGCGAGTGCGAAAAAGCACCGCAGAAAACTGCGTAAATGGCATAAGAATGCCGCGGCTGGTGAATGAAATCGCTTTGTCATTGCCCGTCGCGACCATCACGGCTTCGATAATCGGCAGGGCATTTTGTCGAGCGCTTGACCACAGAACAACAAAATTTGCGCCAGATCCGCCTTTGGTATCGCGTACACGCAATAAATATTCAGCACTTGCCATTGGCCGAAGTGTGACTGGGTTGGGCAAGTACTCGCGCACCATGGTACCGTTTGTAGAAAAATACTGAACACTATGCAAAGTCATTGCATGCTCAGGGTCTGTGTTTCTTATGGACAACGTGGTTTCAAGCAAGTGGGCTTTGCCGCCGCTGGCATACACGTGCGAATAGGCAGGCACATATGTGTAGTGAACTTCGTCGGTATCGTTAGTTATAGGGGCGTTAGACAGCGAAGGTTCCTGGTAGTCGAGCTTTTGCTCCAGGCTTTCAATGCTTTTAACAGCGCGGCCGAGCCACGCGATAGCGCCGATCAAGAGCATGACACAGATGACAATCACGGCGTCCCTGACCATGTATTTTGGCTGCATGGGATTACCTTCCTTGAACTTTTGTCTGCCGGCAAATAGACCCGGGGCCGGCAGCTACATCAGGTCGAGAGACTGCGCCTGCCGCTCAAGTATGTCACGAAAATCCGGATGGGCGATGCTTATCAGTGCCTTGGCGCGCTGTTTGAGGGAAAGTCCTTTGAGATTAACGCAACCGTATTCAGTAACGACCAAGTGAGTATCCATCTGTGGATCGGTAACGGCCCCGCCTTTTAATTGCGAAAAAATCCGACTGATACTGCCTTTTTGGCCCTTGGTAGAGGCGCATATAACGCGAACAAAGTCGAGCTGACCACCGTTACCTGAGAACGGATGACAGCCTAATTGCTCGGCGTTGACTTGGCCTGTGAGGTAAACTTGATATATAGAAACCGTATCCCCATTTCTTTGAATGATCAGTGGGGGCGACGGCTAAAGGAGGGCGCCCTTGAGGCCAAACATTGCACTGTCACCGAACACTAGTGTGAATACAAAATGCTGCATCCAGCTTATGCATTCCTGTGATAGCCCTCGCTAGAACAAGTGCATCAGTATCGAGGTGATGTTGCTCAGACGGTAATCGCAGTCCTGTGTGCGTTACTCTAGCGAGGGAGGGTGACAGCACGTTTACAGTTATTTATAGATTGTCATCGCAAGATCGAAATGTTGATCAGGCGCGTGAAAAATAAATTCACCTTAGGTTTTTTATAACATATATCACACGTTGATTGAGAAAAACGCTATTCAATGGAATAATCTACCGACTCTAATAAGGGTAGATTGAGTCGCCGTTAGTTTTAAACTGTGTACTCAATAATATTGGCGAGCGGCCAGGCAGGCTGTATTCAGGTGTCACTTGTGTGACATTAAGGTGTAAAGGGAACTTCACTGTGGCCTCTAACGATAGTGATGAAACTGTACTTTGTCGGCCCGAAAAAGGCGATAAAGTGAAGTCGGATACGCGTGTATCTGAACAACAGAGCAATGTATCCGTTGATGCGCAAGACGTGCAAGGCGCGCAATCTGACGGCGCGCATACGCGGATAGCCTCGACGAATAGACCGCGCAAAAAACTCGATGTTGATGTTAGTGCCCAACATCCTGCAGCTGATCAGACCCGCTTGATTAGCCCTAATACCCGTAATCCAAACAATAACGCTAATCCGTCTTCAGCGACTTCAGGCTTTGCTGGCAATGATGCGACGGTATTGGTGAATACGGGTGATCGATCCCGGTCTCTCACAGGCACTTCTGCATCTGCATGGCAGACACAAAGCTCAGCCAGCGGATCATCAACAACTCCCCCCAAGGTTATCAATAACCGTTTTGTTCTGGGCAAAAGTCTCGGTGCCGGTGGCATGGGGGCGGTTTATAAAGCCAAAGATATTCGTAAGGTTGAGGCGCGTGACCGTAACCCGTGGGTTGCAGTTAAACTGCTGAATAACGCATTTAAGGAGCATCCTGATGCGTTCATCTCGCTGCAACGTGAAGCGCGTAAAACACAGGGGCTTGCTCACCCTAATATCGTGCGGGTGTATGACTTCGACCGTGAAGGCGATACGGTATATATGACGATGGAGCTGTTAGAAGGGCAACCCGTCGATAAGCTAATTAAGGAGAACCCTGGAGGCTTGGAAAAAGCCGAAGCCTTCCAGTTGATTCGTGAATTAGGCGGCGCTCTGAGTGAGGCCCACAAGGTTAATATCATTCACTCGGATTTTAAGCCCGGCAATATTTTTTATACGGAAGACAAAGTCTCAAAGGTATTCGATTTTGGTATCGCCCGCGCCGTGTCGGGTATGGATGCTGATGACATCCTCCATGGAAAAAGTGATCAGGCGGGCAAAGAGCCAACCAAACAGGGTCGGCGTGACGTTACGAACACAACTCCAGATACGAAAAAAAGCTCGCAGCAAAGCCCGAATGTTTCCGAAGAGCATCGCGATGATACGTTGTTTGATGCTGGCGAACTCGGCGCTCTCACACCGACATACGCCAGTTATGAAATGCTCAAGGGCATGACGCCATCAGCCAGCGATGACCTTTATGCTCTCGGGTGTGTCGCCTACGAATTGTTAACCGGCAAACATCCTTATGCAAGAATGCCAGCAGACAAAGCCTCCGATAAAAAGCTGCGCCCGCCCGGGGTTAAAGATCTAAATCGGCGCGAGCAGCGCGCCCTTAAAAAGGCGGTCGCCTTTCGCCAAGAAGACCGTTACGTCACTGTTGATGAATTCTTGCATGATTTTCTGCCCGAAAATCACCGTTGGAAACGCCGTGCAGGTTATATTGGCGCGTTGGTGCTTGTGGGTGGTGCGGCAGCGGGTTGGAATTATTGGCAGATTATCGAAGAGCGTACGGCACAAAACGCACAATTGGCCGCGGAGCAACGCATTGCGGCGCAAAAGGCCGAAGAATTTCGCGCCATGCAAGCGTTAATGGGGCGTCAAGAGGTGTTACGTAACACTTTAAGTCGTACGCTGAAGCAATGGCAAACGCAGGCTCAAACGTTAAAAAGTGAACTCGATCAACAGGTTTACTTGTCTGCGTTTGCTGACTCTTACGAATGGCAATTGGCGACCACACAAAAAATCGCTGATCTCGATAGAATTTATCGCGATGAATATTGGTTAGCGCCGTACAAAAAAGATTACGCCGATCAAGGCTTTGTAGACGTGTTTGATGAAGCTGAAGCGCAACGAATAGACGATGTTGCTTCCACCGCCTCTTGGATTACTTATTTCCGCAAGAAAGTATCAAACGTTTATATCGATCAATCCGATGATTTCATTGCCGCTGATGAACTAGATAAAGCCAGAGATATGTTTCAGCTAGCTAAGCAATACGACCCTGACGGTGACCCGGTAGCGGCTCTTGAGCAGCGCTTGAATGATGCTTATGCCGAACGAGAAGCTGCTCAGAAACAACGACTCTATCGCCAACGCCTTGCGGCATACAAGAAAAAGGATGCCGCGCTACTGAAAAAGCTAGATGTGTGCGCCAGTCGCTTAGCCGGTAATGGTCAAGCTAACAGTTTTGATTTCGATATTCGCCAATACGGAAAGTCGCTACATAGCCTTAATCGTCGATATAAATCATTGGGTAAGGTCGTAGCCGCGCGTCAAACTGAGCATATACGTCAACTCGGTAATTGTATTCGGCTGTACGGGTTTTCAGACCCGAATGGTGCTCGCGAGCAAGTGAAAATCGCTAAATCAGTATTTCCTGATTACGCCGCAAACTTCAGTAAAATCGCCATCAAACCGTTTAATACCTGTAAACCGTCGTTCTCTGAAAAAGGCCGTAGGTATACCTGTCAGGATAGGTTCGTCGACCAACTGCATGTGAAGGGCCCTAAGTTGGTTGTTGTTCCAGCCAATACCGATTTTGATATGTTCGCAATGGGTAAGTACGAAGTATCTCGTGCTGAGTGGAATCGTTACTGTGAAGAATCGGAGGCGTGCCAGTCAACTGACGGGCCGGAAAGTTATCCGATAACGGATATCTCATCGTCTCAGGTCGGAGATTATCTTGCTTGGTTGACCGACCAAACGGGTTTCGTATACCAACTGCCTACACATGCCCAATGGCTTTATGCAGCTGAAGCCCGCGGCAGTGAGCTGGATAAAAACCGCAATTGCAGCATGTCGATTCGGGGTATTAACAAGGGTATGCAATTGGTGCCGGCAACGATGGGGCAGCCGAATCGATGGGGTTTGATCAACCATGTGGGTAATGCCCAGGAGTGGGTCAAAGCCGGAAACCAATACATATTGGCCGGCGCATCTCGGTTGACGCCGATGGACGAATGCCAGCTCGATACTGTCGAAAAAATGGAAAATATGAAACCCGATGTAACGGGCTTCAGAGTAATGCGAATTATTCGTTGATAACTTGCTTTCGGGCGATATTTGACGGGTTTATGTGTGTAAAGGGAAGGCCAGAAATGGCCAGTAAAGGAAGGTGCCGACTGAGTTAATCGGTTGGCTGATATCGCATGTTGTATTTTTGCTTGAACAAAATCGTTGAAAGACGGGTTCGTGCATTTGTTGTTACAACCGTTGTTTGTGCGTTTTTCTCGGGTGCTGCCGTTGCGGCAACGCAGGAGACAAACTCGGCATCGACAGAAGCTCCTGCTACTGCTTTAGAGAGTAAAGCGGATTCAGGTGATATAGCACCCGCGGAATCTTCTGTGACTCGTAAAGGGCCCGTGCAAGACAAAAAAGGTAATAATGGCGGGCAAGGTGCAAAGAGTGCCGAAAAACCGTTAGAAAACGGCAGCATCGTTATTGCTGAACAACCGGCATTTGCTGCCGAAGAACTGGCGGAGTTTCGAGAAGGCGGTTTTGTTGATGGCTGGCGTATTGTCTACAAAAATCAGATAGACTCGGGGTTTCAAGGGATATCCCCCGCGGTCGCTAATGATAGAATCGACGCGATCATCCAATCGTATTCTTCCGCTCCCTTGAGCGACGATGAGCTCAAAGCGCTTAAGCCACTTGGGCAATACCTGAATTTATTATTTCCTGAATTGGACATCTCTGAGACGCCACTGTTGACGCAGTATCAGTCAGACCGTTTGTTCAACCTGGCGTTCTATATTCAATCCGTACCACGTCAAGCCGATGTTGTACCGGCGTTGTTATCTAGTGCTGAAAAAACACTGACAGCGATTCGCCGAAAAATTCGACGTTACTTTATTCAAGATGGTATTTGTGATGTTGCAGTCATATTCAGTGCTAGCCATGAGCCTGATGCGATTTTGGCCATTACAGTATCGGCACTTGAGCAGCAGGGCGCTGCAGATTGTATCAATCGGCCTGATATTGTCGAATTTGAAGGTGAAACACTTTGGGTTAACCGCATTGAATTGCTGGGTGCCCAAAACCTTGGTGCGATTTCGGTTTCACAGAAAGATATACAAAACATCATTAGACGGGAGCGCCGCGAAAAAACCGGTTATCTGGCGAATGGTATCGAAGGATTTTCGGCAGCTGAGCTCGTTGATTTGTCGGATTATATCTCCGATGTGTACTACGCCAGTAAGGGCGGCATCCTCACTGAGGCTGAACTTAAGGATATGAGCCGTAGGGTTATGCGGCTGCGTAGGGGGCGCGGAATTACTTTTGAAGAACTTGAAGAAATAGCGGATTCATTAAAAACATATTATCGCGCAAGAGGTCTGATTCTTGCCAATGTGTATGTACCTCAACAGGAATTCCAGTACGCACGCGGCGAACTGTATCTAGCGATTCAACCGGGTATTTTGGGCAGTGTTGAAGTTCGCGGTTTAGAGAATTTGCACTACGACGAAAGAGCCATAGTGCGGGCGTTTGATCCGTATATTGGTCATAACGTCTCCGACAATATTACTGATGCGTACTTTCTGATTAATAGCCTGCCCGGATTGTCGATTCAATCGGGGTTGTTTGAACCGGGCAAAAACCCCGGTGAAACGAAATTGGTGTTAGATGTCACGGAACGGCAGTTCCGCTTTAGCTTGAATACCGATAACTACGGCACGCGGCAAACAGGGGTAAATCGTTATCTCATTACCATGGATTGGTTAAATCCTTCTGGTTCCGGAGATCTGTTAAGTGCGGGTTATTTACGTACCAGCTCGCCATCAAATTCGAATCTAGGTTTCCTTAACTATCAACTTCCGATATTCGACGCAAAAACCAGTTTCACTATGTCTTTCGATACGAATATCTACGAAAGCCAACGAGCTATTTCTGAGCTATCGAGTCAGATAAGTGCGTTGATTGAAGGCCAAACATATAACTTTAATACTGGGTTTAATCGAAAAGTTGAAGCAAATAAAGACCTTAATATGAGTTTCGCGGTGCTTGCTTCCTACAAAAAAGCAGACACGAATACGCAAATTCTGAACAATGGTAAGCAGGTTAGTATTCAAAAAGGTATTGATGAAACGTACGGCGCATCCGTTAGTTGGCATACCGACTTTCTTGTTCCGCAAATGCGCTCGGTATTCGCCTTTGACTTCGCTGTTAACTATGGCGAAACCGATTTTGCGCTAGCTCGTCGTAAAGACGGCGCTGCTGTTTTCTATACCGGGCAGGCGCTATCCAATACATTGATCCCCATTGCAGGTGTTGTAAAAAGTAAACTAACAACACGATTCAGAGGAACCTGGACGGACAAGGTTTTACCGAGTTATGACCAGTTTTCATTAGGTGGGCCGTTTGGTGTGCGTGCATTTTCAAGTTCAGCCTTTGTTGGTGATGCAGGTGCTTTTGGTGCGATTGAATGGACGGTTGATATCATGGGCGCTATGCCGTGGCGAGGCGTTGTTGCAGAGCACACGCTGGATATTGGGCCTTTCTACGAAGAAGGGTATTCCACGCTGTACGCGCTAACTGCTGATGGTATTGATGATTGGGCGAATTTCGCGGGTTACGGTTTTTCCGTTAGGTATGAGTGGAACCGCGACTTCGTCATCGATACCAGTGTGTCATGGCCAACTAAGGCGCGTATATCGACAGGTAGTACCACAGATCTTGAAAATGATGGTTTAGGGCAGCAGTTTCTATTCAGTTTGCGATACATCTTTGACTGAATAACGAAACAACATACTTCGCGACAACAGCAGTACATTGCACATTGCGCTGTTTAGATCGCACAGGGAATGAATTCCGGCGTAGGGAATGACAATGCCGGATTGGGAATTACGTGTCACCGGCGTTTAAACGGTAAGGGAATGACAATGGAATTTAATAAGAAGACATTGGTTAAATACATGGAACTGGCGAAACAGCGTAGCGTCGTCAGCGTTATGGTTATCAGTCTGATTGCTAACCCCGGCCATGCGGCACCAACGGGAGGTACCATTGTTGATGGTGATGGAGAAATTACTACCCAAGGAAGCACCACCCAAGTTACTCAAAATACCGAGCTACTGGCCGTCGATTGGGCGACGTTTAATCTCTCTAAAGAAGAAATTGTTAACTTCTTACAGCCTGATGCAAAATCGATTGTTCTAAATAACATTCTTGATAATTCTGCCAGTCGTATTAATGGCCAAATAGTAGCAAATGGCTCTGTTATTCTTGTTAACCCCCGAGGAATGATTTTTGGCAGTGACGCCCAAATCAATACCGGTGCGTTAGTAGCGAGCGCGCTATGGATTGATAAAGACGATTTCATGAATCGTGACTTTGCGTTCAAAGATATCGATCCATCCCAGGGTGTTGTCATCAATAGCGGCGCGATCGCTGCGTCTTCCGGTGTTACCTTATTGGGTGAATCTGTTCGCAATGATGGCATGATTCAGGCCGACTTGGGCTATATCAATCTGGCCGCCGGTAGGCAGGCTTATTTGTCATTTGATGAAACCGGCATTATCGGTGTGCAAATCGATGAAGACGTCATCAATAATGATCTGGGATTAGATTCCGCCGTTGAAAATACCGGCACCTTGCAAGCGAATGGTGGCAAGGTAGTGTTAGCCGCTGAAACCACAAGCGGCTTGTTCGATAGTGCAGTTAACAACTCGGGTATGGTTCGTGCGACAGGGTTTAATCTCAGGCGCGGACGTGTTGAATTGCAGTCAGCATCCGGTGATATTGCTCAGAATGGCATTATCAATGTGTCTTCGGATGTCGAGAGCCTCGACGGCGGCAGTGTGCGTATCGAAGGCGAAACCGTGTTCAATTCAGGCGATATTGACGCCAGTAGTGCGTTTGCTAGTGGTGGCGATGTTGATGTATTGGGCGATCAGGTTGCAATTACCGCTGATTCCAGCGTTATTGTTAGTGGGAGTATTGATGGCGGCGACATTCGTATCGGCGGCGATTACCAAGGTGCCAACGCATCCGTGAGAAACGCGAAACGCACGTTTGTTGGTGAAGACGTCAATTTGCAAGCCAATGCTGGCGATAATGGTGATGGTGGTCGCGTTATTGTATGGGCTGACAACGAAACCCGCTTTGGTGGCTCGATTGAAGCTAAGGGTGGAGATATTTCCGGCGACGGCGGGTTTGCGGAGGTTTCGGGCGATGCGATAGATTTTAGTGGCCAAGCGGATTTGACGGCAACCTCCGGGGAAGCTGGCAAGCTATTGTTAAGTACCAATACGATCGAGATTGTTGAAACCGATACTAATGGTTCGACAATAAATTACGCAGACGGCGATAAACAAACATTATTTGATGCAGCGACACCAGTGATTTCTGGTGCCTTAAATCTTGGCTCGTCGGATATTGTTGCGGACTTATCATCTGCAAATGTGATCCTTCAAGCACGAGACGAGATTAAAATTTCTCACCAACTGGACTCAAGTGCGCAGTCAAGTGACTTAACGTTACAAGTTCGGCCGGTAGATGAGACCGCAATAGGGGAGCTGCTGGTCAATGATGGAGTGTTACTTGGAGGCGGAAATCTAGCGCTACATGCAGATTCTGTCTTAATTTCACCGAATACAAATTTGTCTGCGGCTGATATTAAAGTCGAGGCCGATACGCTTTCTAACGCAGGAAGTGTTGTTGTGGCGGGGACATTGGACCTTTCTCAATTACAGGCATTTGTTGGTGGTGGTACTTATTCTGGTAGTGGTGGTGACGATACGTTAAAAACACTAGCGACTTCTGCGGATTGGCGCGTTGATGGCGTGCATCAAATCGCGACAGATGTTAGTGATGGTGCCGGTGGCACAACCGCGATTACGTTTACCGGATTCGAAAACATCGATTCTTCAACGATGGATTCCGGCCAAGCTGATATTGTTTTACAGGCAGATTCTGAGCTCAATAAAGTTACTGGTAAAGCCGGTGATGTTTTGCGGCTTTCCAGTACAGATCTTGATTATGTCGTAAAAACCGATCGCCTTGGAAGCGAACAGACAGACGCAGATATCATGACTCAAGACCCTAACGGCGCTGATGTAATCACTGACTTGGTTGGCCCTTTGACGATCGAAGGTGACGTTTCTGATGTCGCAGAAGGTGATGGAAAAACGTGGCGAATCAGAGGTCTGAACGATTTTGATGTGTTCAATACCGAATCAGCGGCGTTGGTCACATTTGCAGGATTTGGTGCTATTGATGAAAACGGTATTGCACGTGGCCAATTCGATATTGGAAGTATAGACCCTGCTAGTGGTGGATCACTGGCGATTACTGCAGACAGTGCTGATGCGATCAATTACGGCTACAACAACGACTTCACTCTGGTTGTTGATGAAAATGGCGTGACGCACTCAGTCAACAGTCTCTCGATTACCGGCACCAATCGTTACATGGGGGATGGTGGTGACAAGGTTATTTCTGCATCTGGGCGTGAAGATCAAGCTTATAACTGGGCTGTAAATGGTGAGAATCAGATTGAATACACGACATCGGGTCCAGGCTCGCCTGAAACGTTAATACTTGAATTTCAACATTTGGATGTATCTGCCGGCGGCGGCTCGGATACTGTTAGTTTTACGCAGGCTGATTCGAGCCTTTCATCACTTAAAGGCAGTAGCGAAGACCGTGTTAGTTTCGCGAATGATACCGGTAGCCTTATTGCATACGTTGATCGAATTAATAGCGATACGGTTTCTAACGATGTAATGAGCGGTGATAACAGTACGGTGATCATCGATAGTTTATCGGGTATTGCCGCGATATCAGGTAAAGGTTTTGGTCATACCGCTAAGGGCGATAGTCATACCTGGACGGTAACCGGTGGCAATGACTTTACGGTCGACACTGATACTGAACTGTCATTCACGGATTTTGGCACGATTGATACAGCAGGTAGTGCAGCGGATACTGTTAGTATTCGCTACGATGCAACTGACCCGGATAATATCGTGGAGGGTGCGTTAACCAACCTGATCGGTGATACGAAGGATACACTCAATGTATCAGAATTTGTTGATGCCACCGCTGTTGTACTCACGCGTGAGGCGGATACCACCACCGCAGCGTTAACCATTACCGACAGTACGCCAGTAGGCACATTGACGGGTTATCAGAAGTTTATTGGCAACAACACCAATAGCCGTGTGACCGGTGCCGCCGCCGCAGAAGTGTGGACAGTGACTGGCGCGAATACCTTCAATGAATCCGAAGAGTTCTACTTTACGGGATTCGATACGCTAATCACCGCGCATGCAGATCCGGATACAGCCATTGATGGCACCGGCGACAGCATAACGTTGGGCGTCGGTGGATACTTGGATGGTCTACTCGGTAAGGATTTGGATACCCTAGTGTTGAACACGGATCAAGATGTTCAAACGGTGAATCTGTTAGCGGTTAATAATGAGAATGTCTCCGGTGATATCACCGGTAGCAAGTTGGGTCAAACTGGGAGCGTCGACCTTATTGAGCAGCTCCAGGGCATTGGGCACATTACGGGGAACGGGGCCGCCGATACGGTTAAAGGCGATGGTGAAACCTGGAACGTAACGGGTGCTAATACCTTTACGGTTGGCGACGCAGCCGAAAGTATGACGTTTGATCAATTCGGCACGATCAATACAGCAGGTAGTGCAGCGGATGCCGTTAGTATTCACTACGACGGAACTGATCCGGACACTATCGTGCAGGGTGAGTTAACAAAACTGACCGGTGATAAAGAAGATACGCTGGACGTTTCTACGTTCACCGAAAAAACCGCGATTATTCTGACCCAGAGCGGTGGCACCACCACCATCACCGCTGCGTTAACCATTACCGACAGTACGCCAGTAGGCACATTGACGGGTTATCAGAAGTTTATTGCCAACAACACCAATAGCCGTGTGACCGGTGCCGACGCCGCAGAAGTCTGGACAGTGACTGGCGCGAATACCTTCAATGAATCCGAAGAGTTCTACTTTACGGGATTCGATACGCTAATCACCGCGCATGCAGATCCGGATACAGCCATTGATGGCACCGGCGACAGCATAACGTTGGGCGCCGGTGGACGCTTGGGTAGTCTAGTCGGTAAGGATTTGGATACCCTGGTGTTGAACACGGATCAAGATGTTCAAACGGTGAATCTGTTAGCGCTTGATAGCGAGAGTGTCTCCGGTGATATTACGGGCATCAAGTCGGGTGTTTTGTTGAATGAGACGCTGATTAGTCAAGTTAGCGGGATAGGTTTTTATTCAGGTAAGGGCGATAGTGACAAAGTTGTTGGTGATGGTTATACGTGGGCGGTGACTGGAAGCAATACGTTCGGAGTTAACGGTATTAATGTTAGTGAGATCGATTTTGAACATTTCGGCTCTATTGATACCCGGGGTTTTTCGACAGATACAGTGAGTATTGGTTACGACGCGAATAGTGGTGCTTTTGGTGAACTATATAGCCTAGTTGGCAGTGGTAGAGACATACTAAATTATAGCGGTTATAAAGCCAACGTCGCCATTGGCCTCGGTAATACACTAACGGCAACCGGCATTAACACGCTCACAGGCATAGGCCACTTCGTGGGCAATATCGACGGTACGGGCCTTTATACCACCACCGTAACGGCAAATCAGCAAGCCGGTCACTGGCGTGTTGTCGGTGCTGGCGATGTGGAATACCGCGGCTTGGCAACGGATGTCGAAGCGACGCAGACGTTTACCGATATTAGTGGCCTCGTCATAGATAAAGCGGATACAAGTAAGACGGATACGGTTGAGGTAGTGCGAGATACGAGTGATGTTGATGTATCGCAACACAAAATTGGCAGCCTGCACACACTGATCGGCGATAGCCGCGATACTCTAAACTACGAAAAATACAGCGGCCAGATCACAGTTGACGTAGAACGACTGAATATAGATAACGATGGTCAGGATGGAACGGATACAACCGGAATAACCGAGCTAAGTGGCATTGCTAAATTTGAGACTAATAACAATCTCAGCAAAGTAAAGGGTGCTGCGGCTGCTGAAATATGGACGCTTAGCGGTGTAAACACCTTCACGCAGGGCACATATGATTTTTCCGGCTTTGGAGTTTTAGACACTACGGCGACAGCTAACAGCGTGGACGGAGACACCATTAAGGTAGTCAGTGACAGTTCAATTGAATCAGCCATTTGGTTAGAGTCATTGATATCAAAGAGTACCGATGTGTTGGATTATACCCAATACAGCACCAAATCTGCTGCTGATGTTACGGTCAATTTGTTAGACGGCGAAGCATCTACTGCCATTAAAACGCTGGTAGGCATTCAACGTATTAAAGTTCAATCTGATACCGCAGCAGATAAACATACGTTGGTCGCGAATGGGTCCGCCTCAGAAACGCTGAACTGGGAAGTCAATGAATCAAGCGTTACACGTTCAGAAATAGACGATGCCTCTTATCTATTAGCCGAAGGTTTTCATCGACTGAACCTTGCCAGCAACAACACGGAAGATTCGGTTAAAATTTTGTCTGATTCTTCAACAATCAATGCAATTCAGGGAGGCGGTAGAGATGCATTGGTTATTTCGCAAGGCGACCTCACCGTTGATAACAGTGGCAATCTTGATCTATCGAATAATTCATCGAAGATTGCTGTAACAGGAATTACAACCTATTCCGGTGGAGGGGAGGCAAACTTAATAGGATCAAGTGTCGCGGAGCAATGGAAGTGGGGCCCTGACCCTGACGACAATGACGTGACGCGGTTGGTGTTAACTGGAACCTATTCTGATGGTACTTCTTCAGCGCAGAAGTCCTACACGTTCAAAGATTTTGTAAGCTTAAACACAGGCTCCGACGCGGGTGACACCGTTAGTATCACGACGGATTCAGCGAACTTCAAACTGGAGGGTAAGGCAGCAGATACCATTACCTATAAAGAATACACCGGCGATGTTTCCATCGATCTAACGGTAGATTCTAGTTCAATGACGCTAAGCGCAACGGGACTTGCCGGGTTTACTGGAGTTACTAAATTTATTGGCAATGGTGATAAAACATCTCTAAATGCTGGAAATACCGCTGGATCGTGGGCGCTCAAAGATAAGAACAATAAAGGCGAAAACAACTTCGAATACAGAGACTCAGCTGGAGAAAATCTAAGTACGTTTACCAATATTACTAATCTTGATGTTTCTACATCTGGCACTGTTGACACGATTAATGCGACTGGTTCGAGCACGTTATTACGCTTAATCGGCGGAGAGAATGACCGGGTCGTTATTGGTACGCATGGGCTAACGATTGACAGTGAAAGTAACATTACCAGTGAACCTATTTCAACAATTGTCGGTATTCGGAATTTTACTGGGAGCGGTGCTGTTACTAATACTATCGCCGGTTCCGCAAACGGTGAAACGTGGATGTTGACAGATGGGCACAATATTCTTATGTCGCAGAGTATTGATCCTAATGAGCCAGGACCATCGACTATTTTCAATAACTTCGTAGGCTTGGATACGTCGAATTCTACGGGAACAACCGCTGAAACTGACGTTATCTATTTCAGTGGTAAAATCTCGAACCTCTTTACGTCCGTTACGGTCGGTGGTGGTGATATCGTCAATATTGCTAGCGCTCTGAATAACACGCTAAATGACTCAGCGGTTCTTAAGATTCAGAATAACGGAGACATCGATGCCAGTCAGATCGGTGTTACGACGTTGGTTGGGGTTAGAAATTTAACATCATCCACATCGAATGGACATCGACTAAAAGCTTCAAGTATTGCTGAAACTTTTACAATAACTGAAAACGGGTTGCTGACCATTGGGGGGAATTACGATGGCCAGAATATTAGCCTAGATGTAACGAATCTGACTTCGCTGGAGACAGCCGACACACATGCAGAAATTATTAATCTGGAGCAAGGCGGCTTTCTGAAATATCTCATCGCTGATGATAAAGACAGTCTAGATTTCTCAGGCATTGATCAAAATGCCGTCGTTACGCTGTCGGAGGGTAATAATGGTGCAAAGGCGAATCTTGAAGTAGGTAGTAAAACCCCATTTATGTCAATTGAAGGCCTTTTTAAGTTCATTGGCAATGGTGATAACGGCTCTGTAGTGGCTGCCGAAACCAAGGAGGCATGGGAGGTTACTGGTGGTGGGGCATTTAATCAAGGGCAGTACTTTTTCACGAATGTGGATTCTTTAAAAACAGCGCACCAGTCACCTACAACAGAAACTGCCTCTAATGCTGATTCGATTTCAGTTTTGGTAAACGGGAGTTTGTTATCACTAACAGCAGGTGCTGAAGATAATATTGACCTTTCTGCTCACTCGAATGTATCAATCAATCTCGCCGAGGATGGTTTCACCAGTGTGCCGCTTTCCAAAGTTACTGGAGGAAAAAAGATCGTCGGGAGTGGGGCTGGTAGTGTGGTTGTCGGTAAATCGGCCGCTGAAGCTTGGTCAGTCGTTGGTGCTAATACGCTGACATCTAATGGCATTTCTTATCAAGATTTTGGCGTATTGGATACAACAACCGAAGACTCTGACGGTGATCAGATTACCTTATATGCAGGCGGCTCACTTGAAGAGATTCAGGGTGAATCTACAGATACGCTAATCCTTAATTCAGGCAGTGAGATACTGACAGTTAATTTAAACACGATCGGGATCGATGCCGCGGAGGATGTTACTGGCTCAACGGGCGGCATTGCTGAAACGTTTATTAATCAGCTCAGTGGCGTTGGTAATATTCAAGCCGTTGGAAATAA
Source organism: BD1-7 clade bacterium (assembly GCA_902705835.1). NCBI lineage: Bacteria > Pseudomonadati > Pseudomonadota > Gammaproteobacteria > Cellvibrionales > Spongiibacteraceae > BD1-7 clade bacterium. Next base: position 2,056 of record CACSIN010000014.1, on the reverse strand, counting down.
CAATACAGTCGTTGGAGACGGTCATACATGGAGAGTTGATGGCGAGAACTCCTTCACAGCTAATGGCGCTGATGGTGTCAATTTTTCTGGATTTGGTCATATCGATGCTTCTGGGTCGGTGAAAGATACTATCAGCATGGTATCCAATTCTGCGGGAACAGGTTCGCTTAAATCACTGGTGGGTGATGCGAATGATGTACTCGATTATTCTGCGTCTGAGAAAGAGATTGCTATTCAGTTAGGAGTCTCCGCAGCTGTCACGGGTATTGGTTCTGTTTCGGGTATCGAAAATTATCAAGGTAACCACGGAAAAACAACGGTTACTGCGAAAGAGATTGCCGGTGAGTGGCGCGTTACTGGAGAGAATGATTTTGAGTACGCGACTGCTAGTGGGGCAAGCCCGACAACTACCTTTATAGATATTGGTAATCTGAACGTAAGCAATGACGGTACGCATGATAATATTGTGTTGGCCGGTGGCGAGTCGAGCCTAATTTCACTAGTTGGCAATAGCGATACGCTGGAATACGGAAGTGCCTATTCAAATGCTGTTGATATTCGATTCGATCAATTGGATAGCGATACGGACAATTTGACGCACAAAGATGTCACTGGGATTGATCAAGTAAGCGGGATTTCGAAGGTTTTAGGTGGCGCAGGTGTTAACACCGTTTTTGGTGATGGTCGCAGTTGGTCGATTAATTCTGTCACTGAACTAGTGGTTGAATCCCTGACTTTGGAAGCATTTGATCGCATCGATTCGAGCGGCGGTGCAATGGATAATATCGTCGTGAAAGACTTCACTGGTTCAGACGAATTGTTATTAATCGAGGGGGATAGTTCAGATAAGGTTGATTTTTCACAGTTGTTAGAGGCCGATCTCGCAATTGCATCGATAAATCAGGTCGTTTTTGATGAACGCCTGATGATTACCGGAATTGCTAATTACGCTGGTAACAATTCTGGAGAATCATCAGTTGCCTACAAATCTGATAACGTGCTGACGACTGGCAATTGGGCGGTAACGGACAACAATACGTTTAATCTTAATGGTAACACGTTGAACTTCATCGGTTTTGGTAAGCTGGATGTGTCTGAAGCCGGTTCTACTGACAATGTCGTGATGGGCAACGGCGGTGGCCTGACTGAGTTGGTCGCGGGTAAAGAGGATATCCTCAATGTCGTGGCGTTGGGTGATTTAACCATCGACGCAGGCCAGCTAGACGCGGCGAATACGTCTTCAGCTGACGATATCCAAGGCATTAAAACGGTTAGTGGTACAGGCCTTACTATCCAAGCTAACAACCAGAGCAAGGTTGTCGCCGGCAGTGATACCAATACTTGGAATGTAACGGAAGCGAATACTGTTGTATCTGGCGTTGGCACAGTGACCGATAGCAATTATGCGTATGTATTCAAAGGATTTAACCAACTAGATACGGCAGAGAACAACAGGAAAGATACCGTCAACATAGTGAGTAACGCCGTCGCCGATGATTGGCTGGCATTACTAACGGTTGGTGATACTGACGTGCTCGATTACAGCAACTATACATCGGGCAATGTCATTGTTGATTTACACCAAGGCAAAGCCACTGGCATCTCCAGCGTGCTTGGCTTACGTCAGGCTACCGTCGCTGCGGATAGCGGAGCGACCCTGGTTACGGATGCAACCGCCCAAACTTGGACGGTGTCGGCGAGCGACTTGACCGGATCTTTCGTAGGGTCCGCTGATATGGTAATGACCGGATTTGATCACTTACGAACCGATCAGAACAACGTTGCTGATACCATCGTTGTTGCTGATGGTGGCATATTAGCCAGCCTGAAAGGTGGCACCGGTGATGCGTTACACGTCGGTGATAGTGCCTTACAAATGAATGCGGATGGCAGTATTGGCGGTAAGCCGAACCAAGGCATCGCATCGATAACCGGCATCAACAGTTTTACCGGTAACGGTGCAAATACCAACACCGTGACTGGATCTACAGTGGCTGAAACCTGGACGTTGTCCAATAACAGCAACAACAATGATGAGCGCCGCATTGCACTGAAT
>CACSIN010000013.1 GCA_902705835.1 BD1-7 clade bacterium | reverse complement strand
CGCCCTGCTCCCACACCCCCCGCCCCCCCGCCGCGCCGCGCGCGCGGCCGCGCGCCCCCCCNNNCGTAAATTGACTAATTTGGTCAGTAGAGGCTCGAATGGCTTTGAAATAGTCAAGGTGTGAAGTTTTTCAATGTTTCAGTGTTGAGAGCTCTTGAAAGGCGAAATTCTTGTGTGAAAAACCCTCTTGCTCCTAGAGAGGGGTAATACAATGTAACGGCTTGATTCGTAGGTGTTCTTTAGAATCGTAAGAATGGTAAATGTTACACAGGCAGTATAATCGAATAGAAAGTAAGTTTTGTGGCCGGTCGAGAGAACGATTCAGCCTTAAGGCATTGGGGGGAATTTACAGGTTGGTAATTGCTGTTTTGCTTAGGCCTGATTTGGTGGGGCTAGACACCTGCATTGTTGTGTATTGCGGGTTTCCGTTTGGTGATTGGTTGGGAAATGATGTGGGGTATTTGGTGATAGGAGCGTCAATCTTTTTTGGGGCTATAGTCTCTAATTGACTTGTAGCCCTGTACAAGGTTTCTGGTTTCTATCGAGGGTTCATTGTGCGTTCAGTGCCTGCCCATTAACAGTCGCGCTATCGCTGCCCATCAAATACAAATACGCCGGCATAATTGCTTCAGGCTGCGGGTTAGTTGATGGATCTTCAGCAGGATATGCCTGGCGACGCATGCGTGTGTCAGTGGCGCCCGGGTTTAGGGTGTTAAAGCGAATATTACTGATGTTTTCCATCTCATCTGCCAGTACTTGCATCAAGCCTTCAGTGGCGAATTTCGACACGCTGTAGCCACCCCAATAGGCGCGGCCTTTGCGGCCTACGGATGATGATGTGAAAACAACCGAGGCGTTGGGTGATTCTTCCAGTAATGGCAACATGGTGCGTGTCAGCATGAATGGAGCATTCACATTGACTCGCATGATTTGCTCCCAATCTTTCGTCAGCGTGTTGGCAATCGGAGCTAGGCGGCCGAGTACGCCGGCATTGTGCAGAATGCCGTCGAGGCGGCCAAAGGTTTCGCCGATGCTGTTTTGCATCACGATAAAATCGTCGTACGTGGCGGTGTTGAGATCCAAAGGCAGAATGGCTGGTTGGGCATGGCCTGCTGCTTCGATTTCGTCGTAGCAGGATTCCAGTGCGTCAACATCCCGGCCGTGCAGCAGTACTGTGGCACCGTGGGCAGCAAAGGTTTTTGCAGCGGCACGGCCAATGCCACTGCTGGCACCGGTCACGAGGATAATTTTGTCTTTCAGAAGGTCGGCAGAAGCCTGATAATCAAACATGATTTTATTGAAACAGTTGGTTAATTAGGGTGTGAAGTTCATCGACGTCGGCAACAATATAATCAGCTTGCCAAGTGTCAATATCATCATCGTCTTTGAGGTAGCCGTAAGCACATGCAACGCTGACCATTCCGGCATTTTTCGCCGCTTCGATATCGCGTTCGTGATCGCCGACATAAATGCATTTGTCGACGTCGAGTTCGAGCATCTCGAGTGCTTTATAAAGGCCCTCTGGGTCTGGCTTTTTGCGGGTCAGCTGGCAAGGGCATATCGCTACGCCGTTCGAGGGTGTTAGGCCCAAGCGCGAAAGTAGCGGGTCGGTAAAGCGTGCGGGTTTGTTAGTAACAACACCCCAGGCAAGTTGTTTGTTGGCGAGATTGTCGAGCAGTGGCTCGAATCCGTCAAACAATGCGGCTTCATCGCCGAGCGTGCGGCTGTAGCGTTCGAGCAAGTCATCGAGTTTTTCTGCAAAGCCGGGCTCGCCTTCGGTTAAGTTAAAACCTTGTGTGACCAATGCGCGTGCGCCATCAGATACTCGATTGCGAATCGTATCGTCAGGTAATGCCGGGAGGTTATCGCTCGCCCGCATATCGTTAACGATCGCAACAAAATCTGCCGCGGTATCGACCAGTGTGCCGTCTAGATCAAAAAGCACTGCGCCTTTAAACATCAGTTAATTCCCGAAATACGTTGCATGCATGGGGGCATTTACAACGGCTTGGTGACATGCACCATGTAGTTAACATCGGTGTTGTCACTGATGCGATATTGTTTAGTCAGCGGATTGTACTCGATGCCGGCCATATCATTGAGTAGCAGGTCGGCGTTGCGTAACCAGGCGTTTAATTCGGAAGGGCGTATTAGTTTTTCGTAATGATGTGTGCCCTTTGGAACGAGCTTAAGTACATATTCGGCGCCCAAAATCGCCATCAAATACGATTTGGCACTGCGATTAATGGTGGAGAAAAACAATTCACCACCGGGTTTGCACAATCGCGCGCAGGCGTCGATCACGGAAGCGGGTTCAGGAACGTGCTCAAGCATTTCCATGCAGCAAACGATATCAAATTGTCCTGCGTGTTTGTCGGCAAAGGCTTCGGCAGTGCTTTGTTGGTAATCGATTTCTAGCTTGGATTCATAGAGGTGCATACGAGCGACGTTAAGGGGTTCAGTGCCCATGTCGATACCTGTGACGCTCGCCCCGCGCTGTGACATGCCTTCTGACAGGATGCCGCCGCCGCAGCCAACGTCGAGTAGCGTTTTACCGGCAACCTGTGCCTTCAAATCAATGTAATTGGCACGCAGTGGATTGATATCGTGCAGCGCACGCATTTCACCGGTTCTATCCCACCAGCGGTGCGCGAGGGCATCGAACTTGGCGATTTCGGATGGATCGGTATTGGTGTTGTCGGGAGCTGCTGAAGAGCCGGAATCAGTGGTCATGGCTTGTTTTAAATTCCTGAATTTTCTCGCGCCAGGCAAGTGTTTGCTGTTTGATCTTGTCGACATTCATTTGCGTCAACTGGCGATTGTTAAGCAACAGTTTACCGTTCACCCAGCTGTGGGTCACGGTATTGCTGACATTGGTGTACACAATATGGGATGCCAAGTCATAAATTGGCTGATGTTCGATGCCGGATAAATCCAATGCGATGATATCGGCATATTTGCCAAGTTCAAGGCTGCCGGTTTTATCGCCAAGGCCCATTGCTCTTGCGCCATTGATGGTGGCCATGGCGAAGGCTTCGGGGGCAGTTACAACGGTGGGCTCTAGCGCACTGGCTTTGGCAAGCAGTGCAGTCGTGCGCATCTCGCCGAACATATCTAAATCATTATTGCTGGCTGCGCCATCGGTGCCGATAGCAATGTTGATATTCGCTTGTTGTAGCTTTTGCGTTGGGGTGAATCCGGAGGCCAGTTTCATGTTGGATTCCGGGCAATGAATCACATGCGATCCGGCATCGGCGATCATGCGAATGTCGGTGTCGTTAAGTGTCGTCATGTGCACGGCTTGAAACTTATCATCAAGCAAGCCGAGCTTTTGCATGCGTGCTACGGGTCGTTCGCCGTGTTCTTTTATCGCAGTTTCGACTTCAAAGGCGGTTTCATGCAGGTGCATCTGGATGCCGGTTTGATAACTGTCGGCCAATGCGCGAATGCGTTTTAAAGGCTCGTCAGAAACGGTATAGGGCGCGTGGGGGCCGAGAACCACATGCACGAGGTCGGTGTGTTTGTAGGTGTCCAGTAGGGCTTCAGCTTTGGCTAGGTAATCATCTGGCCCGCTACCCCAGTTACATGGGAAATCAAATACCGGCGAAGTGATTTGCATGCGCATGCCGGTTTGCTCGGCAACTTCTGCAGCGGCCTCTGGGAAGAAATACATATCGCTGTAAAAAGTTGTGCCACCGCGAATCATTTCAGCAATGGCCAGCTCTGTGCCTTCGCGCACGAATTTAGCATCAACGAACTGGCTTTCAGCAGGCCAAATATAATCGTTCAGCCATGTCATTAGTGCGTAATCATCTGCCCAACCGCGGAACAGTGTCATTGGCGCGTGGCCGTGAGCGTTGATTAATCCGGGCATTATCACGTGGTTGTTTAGATGAAATGTTTCTGTGGCGGAGATGTTCGCTAGGGTAGGGCTGTCCGACGGTAAGATCGCCAATATTTTTCCATCCGTTATCACCAGTGCATGCTTGTTAAGCACATCAAAGGCGCTATTGACGGTGAGGATAGCCCCTGCGTGAATAATGGTGTCTGCATGTTGCATAGGGTGTGCTCTGGCTTTTTTAACCTAAATGTTACTTGGTTTCTGACGTGTTGAAGCTGGAGTAAAAACGCTCAATCCAACCTGCATGTAACCCATTTAAAGTGCTGCTTTTCAATTGTCGAATGAAGGCGCTTTACGCAACAGCCTAAGTGGCGCTGCTTCAATCGCGATACTAGCCTTCAAGTCCTTCAGCGGGTGGATGTTTGAGCCCGTCTTGCCTGAATATGTTCGATAAAAACGCTCAAGTATAGCTATATCGTGTAGTTGGGTTAAGACAAAACGCCGGATAACCGAAATTCACCTTCAGAAATTGCTTGGCCGTGCGGCGAAACTGATGGGATGCCCCGCCAACGTCGACAAATTCGATAAAAACATGACTTAGCATGGAGCGGCTAAATCACTTTGTGCTAAGATGCTCGTTTATTTTTGCAAGGGTTCGCGTCGCTTTGCTGTAGTTTTTTTCAGCAAGGTCAGTCGGTTATCAATTCTTGCGAAGCGTTTGTCTGTCAGGTTGTTTATCTGGTCGGTCTTTCGGGCTGCCTTGGACGAGGAACGTCGGGCGATGCATTCTAGGATGCGCTCTCGAATAGACAAGATCCGGACACCACAAGTGCTTTTTCGCTGATTCAGCGCAGGCTCAATAATAAGGAACAGATATCTCAGATGAGTGAAATATCCAAACAAGTAGCCCCGGTTAACATTGAAGACGAACTCAAGCAGTCGTATCTCGACTACGCCATGAGCGTTATTGTTGGGCGGGCTTTGCCGGATGTGCGTGATGGCATGAAGCCAGTGCACCGCCGCGTGTTGTTCGCCATGGATGAATTGGGCAACGACTGGAACAAATCCTACAAAAAGTCTGCGCGTGTTGTCGGTGACGTAATCGGTAAGTATCACCCGCATGGTGATACCGCTGTGTACGACACTATCGTTCGTATGGCTCAGCCTTTCTCATTGCGTTATATGCTGGTTGACGGCCAAGGTAACTTTGGTTCGGTCGATGGTGATTCGCCGGCGGCGATGCGTTATACCGAAATTCGCATGCGCAAGATCTCGCATGAGATGCTCGAAGATCTGGATAAAGAAACCGTTGATTTTGTGCCTAACTACGATGGCACTGAGCAAATTCCTTCGGTGTTGCCAACCAAAGTTCCTAACCTGCTGGTGAATGGCTCATCCGGTATTGCTGTGGGCATGGCGACGAATATTCCTCCACACAATCTGGGTGAAACCATTGATGCCTGCTTGGCGTATATGGATGATCCGGAAATCGGCATTGATGGCCTGATGGAGCACATTCCTGGGCCAGATTTCCCTACTGCCGCCATCATCAACGGTCGTGCAGGTATTCTGCAAGCCTACCGAACTGGTCGTGGTCGCATCTATATGCGTGCACGTGCAGACGTTGAAGTTAATGAGAAGAATAGCCGTGAAACTATCATTATCACTGAGCTGCCTTACCAGTTAAACAAAGCGCGATTGATTGAAAAGATTGCCGAGCTAGTTAAAGAGAAGAAGATTGAAGGTATTTCCGAGCTGCGTGATGAGTCGGATTCCAAAATCCGCGTTGTTATTGAGCTGAAACGTGGTGAGTCTGGTGAGGTTGTTCTCAATAACCTTTACACCCAAACTCAGCTGCAAACCGTGTTTGGTATTAACATGGTTGCCTTGGTTGATGGTCAGCCGAAGCTGCTCAACCTGAAAGAAATCATTGAAGCCTTTGTTAAGCATCGTCGTGAAGTCGTTACACGCCGTACAGTGTACTTATTGCGTAAGGCGCGTGAGCGTGGCCATTTGCTAGAAGGTTTGGCGGTTGCGATTGCGAATATTGATCCGATTATTACGACGATCAAAGCATCTCAGACAACGGCTGAAGCGAAAGCGAATTTGTTGGCAAAAGGTTGGGCAACTGAGGGTGTCGTCACCATGCTGGAGCGTGCTGGTGAAGGTGCGTGCCGGCCTGAGGGTTTGTCTCCGGAGTTCGGTTTCCGCGATGGTAAGTATTACTTGTCGCCTGAGCAGGCTCAGAGCATTTTGGATATGCGTCTGCAGAAGCTGACGGGCCTTGAGCACGACAAACTGTTGACTGAATTTCAAGAAAAGCTTGAGCAAATTGCCGAGTATTTGTTCATTTTGGGCGATGCTGATCGTTTGATGGAGGTGATTCGTGAAGAGATCGTTGCCATCAAAGAAGAATACAACGATGTGCGCCGTACCGAGATCCTGAGTTCACAGTTGGATCTCACTCATGAAGATCTGATCAACGAAGAAGACCGAGTTGTTACATTGTCCCATGGTGGTTACGCCAAGACTCAACCGTTGGAAGATTATCAAGCCCAACGTCGTGGTGGTAAGNGTAAATCTGCCACCGCAGTGAAAGATGAAGATTTTGTTGAGCATCTGTTGATTGCCAACACACATGACACCATTTTGTGTTTCAGTAACCGCGGTAAGGTTTACTGGTTGAAGGTCTATCAGATTCCAGTTGCTTCGCGTCAGTCTCGTGGACGCCCAATCGTTAACTTGTTGCCGCTGGATGATGGTGAACGTATTACCTCAATTTTGCCGGTTACTGACGCTGAATTGAAAACACAGCAAGCATTGGTTCAATCAATCAGTGCTGCTGAAGATGCTGAAGATGCTGAAGGCCAAGAGATTCCGGCCGAAAATGAAAGTGTGGCAATCGAAGGTACGGTCGCTGAGCCGATCAGATATATCACAATGGCGACGCAAAACGGTGTTGTGAAGAAAACCACATTGGCGAGCTTCGCACGTCAACGTTCTTCTGGCTTGATCGCATTGAGCCTGGATGAGGGCGACGTTCTGGTTGCAACCGCGATTACTGATGGCAGCAATGATATCGTGTTGGTATCGAGCTCCGGTAAAGTTAACCGCTTCAGTGAAGAGCATGTGCGCGCGATGGGCCGCACATCGCGTGGTGTCCGTGGTATCAAGATGGCTGAAGAACACAAGCTGATTTCCATGATCGTACCGCAGGAAAACGGCAAACTATTGACCGTTAGTGAGCGTGGTTACGGTAAGCGCACAGCTGTTGAAGATTTCCCGTGTAAAGGTCGAGCGACTCAAGGTGTTATCGGTATGCAGTGCTCTGACCGTAATGGTCAATTAGTTGGCGCGGTGCAGGTATTCGAGGGTGATGAGCTGATGATGATCAGCAATCAGGGTACTCTGGTTCGTACACACACAGAGCAGATTTCTGTTCTGGGTCGAAACACTCAAGGTGTTCGACTGATCAAAGTTGCTGAAGACGAAATACTCGTTGGCGTTGCCCGCATCGAAGAGGCTGATGTGGATGAGAAAAGTGCTGATGGAGCTGAAAACGGAGCCGAGGAAGGCGCAGAATCCGGTGCTGAGGGAACAGAGGGAACTACTCCGACCGAAGGTGGTGAGGCAGCAGATGATTCTGCAGCGTCTGACGGTGAAGACGAGTAATTAACTTTCGTTTTATTTAAGTCGGCAGCGTTGCTGCCGGTTCATGATTTCTCAACGTTTTAACTTCTCAACAAAGAGAGACACAACTCATGGCACGAGTGCATAATTTTTGCGCGGGCCCGGCGGCGTTACCGCTGGAAGTACTTGAACAAGCTCAACAGGAAATGCTCGATTGGCAGGGCGCAGGCCTATCAGTGATGGAAATGAGCCATCGCAGCCCTGAGATCGTCAAGATCTTCGAAGAAGCTGAGCAAGACCTTCGTGATCTGATGGCAATTCCTGATGACTATGCCGTATTGTTTTTGCAAGGTGGCGCAAGCACGCAGTTTTCCGCGATCCCTCTGAATCTGCTGGGCGATAAAGGCGCGGCAGATTACGTGAATACCGGGCAGTGGTCGAAAAAAGCGATCAAAGAAGCCAAACGTTACGCTGACGTCAATGTCGTGGCTAGCTCTGAAGATGATAACTTCGCTAGCATTCCGGCGTTTGACAGCTGGAATCTGAACGCTGACGCAGCTTATCTACATTACACACCTAACGAGACTATCGGCGGTGTTGAATTTTTCTGGGAACCAGAGACGCAAGGCGTTCCTTTGGTTGCAGATATGTCATCAACGATTCTGTCGCGTCCAGTTGATGTGAGCAAGTTTGGCGTTATCTATGCTGGTGCACAGAAGAACATCGGCCCGGCTGGTCTGACGCTGGTTATTGTTCGCAAAGATTTGCTGGGCAATGCTGCTGATGCAACACCGACCATGCTGGATTGGAAAACCATTGCAGACAACGATAGCATGTACAACACACCGCCAACCTATGCGGTATATCTGGCCGGGCTTGTTTTCAAATGGTTGAAGAAACAAGGCGGTTTAGATGCTATGGAACAAATTAATCGTCGCAAGGCTGAAAAACTTTACGGCTACATCGATGCGTCTGATTTCTACGCTAATCCGGTTGAAATCGCGTCTCGTTCATTGATGAATGTGCCATTCACTTTGGCGAATGCGGATCTTGATAAAGCATTTTTGAAAGGTGCCGATGAAATCGGTCTTTTGAACCTGAAAGGCCACCGTAGTGTCGGTGGTATGCGTGCAAGTATCTACAATGCCGTACCTGAGCAGGCGATTGATGACTTGATCGCGTACATGCAGAAGTTTGCAGCTGAAAACGCTTAGATCGTTTTTGGTTATTATTGTTGGGCGGGCGCTGGGCGCCCGCTTTCTTTTCACTCACCTTCTTTCGCCGGGCAGTTCCTATGGCCGATGACGCGCTAACACTCGAATCTTTGCGAAACCAGATCGATACGCTGGATCAACAAATTCACCAATTACTCAACGAACGTGCAAAATGTGCGCAAAACGTAGCGGATGTAAAGCTTGCAGAGGTTGCGCCAGAAGAGCGCGCCAGTGTGAAGTTTTATCGTCCAGAGCGTGAAGCACAGGTACTTCGTAAGGTAAAAGATCGTAATCAAGGGCCATTGTCTGATGACACCGTTGCGCATATTTTTCGCGAGGTGATGTCGGCGTGTTTGGCGCTGGAGCAACCGTTGAATGTTGCTTACCTCGGCCCTGCAGGCACCTTTACGCATGCCGCAGCGATCAAGCATTTTGGTCATGCCGTGGTTGCAAATTCCGTTGATTCCATCGACCAAGTATTTAGCGAAGTGGAATCCGGTGAGGCCATATATGGCGTCGTGCCTGTTGAGAACTCAACCGAAGGCATGGTGAACCACACGTTAGATAATTTCATCAAATCGACCGTGTCGATTTGTGGTGAAGTAGAGCTTGCCGTCAAGCATATGCTGTTGGTGAATAAATCTGCCGATACCAGCAAGATTACGCGTATTTGTGCGCACCAGCAGGCGCTTGCACAATGCCGTAACTATCTTGATAAACATTGGCCTAATGTGCCGCGTGTTGCTGTTAGCTCTAACTCTCGGGCCGCACAGCTGGCCAGTGATGAAGTGGGCACGGCGGCGATTGCCGGCGATATGGCTGCCGAAATTTACAACGTTGATGTTGCGGTTGAAAATATTCAGGATTCAGCGCAAAACACGACGCGTTTTCTGATTGTCGGCAGAGAGCAGGTCGAACCCAGTGGTGAGGATAAAACCTCAATCATCGTCTCTATGCGCAATGAACCGGGCGCGTTGTTTTCTCTGTTGGAATCTTTTCAGCGTGAAGAAATCATGTTGACCCGCATTGACACACGACCTTCGCCGACCGAGAAGTGGGCGTATTTGTTTTTTATTGAATTCGAAGGTCATCAGGATGAGCCGGCCATTCAGCGAATTATGGAAGAGCTCTCCGAACGCTCTGTATACATGAAAATGCTCGGGTCTTATCCGAAAGCGGCCCTTTAACGAACTTTCCAGTAGGTTGTATTACCGTGAGTTGTGATTTTCTGGCACTGGCCAAAAGTGGCGTGCAACACCTGATGCCTTATCAACCAGGCAAGCCGATTGATGAGTTGGAACGTGAGCTAGGTATCACTGATATCGTTAAGCTGGCGAGCAACGAAAATCCGTTGGGATTAAGCCCTAAGGTCAAGGCGTTACTGTCTGATAATTTGGACGAGTTAACACGATACCCTGATGGTGCTGCGTTTGAATTACGCGCGAAAGTAGCTGCCACGCACGGCGTTGCGGCTGAACAGTTGGTGTTCGGTAATGGCTCTAACGATGTGCTTGATCTGATCGGCATGTGCTTTCTGAATCCAGATGTCAGCGCGATATATTCGGATCATGCTTTTGTGGTTTATCCACTCATGGTTAAGGCTCAAGGCGCTCGTGCCATCGAGGTGCCTGCGAAAGACTGGGGGCATGATCTTGATGCCATGTTGGCAGCGATTGAGCCGGATACACGGGTTATTTTTATTGCCAACCCTAACAACCCAACGGGTACTTGGTTGGGGCATGCCGAAGTCGAACGTTTCCTCAAGCAAGTACCCGACGACGTTATTGTTGTGTTGGATGAAGCTTACAGTGAGTACATTCACAGCGTTGATTATGCCAACGGCATCGCATTACTGAAGCAGTTCGACAACCTCATCGTGACCCGCACGTTTTCAAAAGCCTATGGTTTGGCCGGGTTACGAGTTGGGTGTAGTATTTCGTCTGTGGCGATGGCGGGCATTATCAATCGTGTCAGAGCACCGTTCAACGTTAATACTTTGGCGCAACTGGCGGCTACCTGCGTGCTGGATGATAGCGAATACTTGCAGCAGTCGATTGCAGTAAACGATACGGGTCGTCAGCAGCTTGAAGCTGGGCTATCCGCACTTGGTTATGATTTCATTCCCTCACAAGGCAATTTTATATCGTTTGATACCCGTACCGATGCCAATGCCGTGTATCAGGCGTTGCTCGAAAAAGGCGTGATTGTACGGCCGGTTGGGCCTTATAAAATGCCTGGTTTTTTGCGGGTGTCAATCGGCCTTGAGGCAGAAAATCAGCGCTTTTTAGACGCGCTGACGGCATTGGCTGATTGACCAATAAAGGCGCATACATGCTTGCAAATACCATTCTGATTATCGGCACCGGGCTCATCGGTGGTTCGTTCGCAAAAGGGCTGAAACAACGTAATTTGATTCGTTGCGCCATCGGTTATGGCCGACGTTATAAACAGCTAGAGCTGGGTATTGAACTCGCGGTTATCGATGAGGCGGCACGCGATCTACCTCAGGCAATTGCGCGCGCTGATGTTATTGTATTGGGCGTGCCGACACTAACGGTTGCAGATTATCTGGATGTTATTGCTGAGCACCGTAAGGCTGATTCAGTAGTAACCGATGTAGCCAGCGTCAAAGGTGAGATTGCCCACGTAATTCGCGAGCATTACGGTGCTATTCCTCCTTGGTTTGTTTTAGGGCATCCGATTGCAGGTTCTGAAAAATCCGGTATTACTGCGTCTAACGGCGATCTGTATGTTCACCATAAAGTGATTTTGACGCCTGAAGTCGATACCGACGAGAATGCGCTAGCGTTGATCCGGGCCTTATGGGAAGGCGTTGGTGCAGATGTTGTGTGTATGGGCATTAATGAACACGATCGGGTGTTAGCGGCTACTAGTCACTTGCCTCACGCCTTGGCATTCTCATTAGTCGACTGCTTGCAGGCGATGGACGCCAATGTTGACGTGTTTCGTTTTGCCGCCGGTGGCTTTCGGGATTTTACCCGCATTGCCGGTAGCCATCCGGTGATGTGGCACGACATCATGCTGGCGAATAAATCCGCCATTCTCGAGATGATGGGTGAGTTCAAGGCAGCATTATCAAACCTTGAAAATGCCATGGAAAACGATGACAGCGATACCATTCTCGCCATGTTCGAGCGTGCTAAAGCTTCGCGTGAGCATTTCGCNGGCTTAATTGATGCTGCGTCATCAACTGAATCAAACGCCGCAATATCTGCGGATCTATCTAAAGACAAAAACTGATTTCTGAGCATTTTTATGGGTTCTCTTAACTTTATTGCGAAAAAAGGTCAGGCGATCACCGGTGAAATTCGTGTGCCTGGTGATAAATCCATCTCTCATCGCTCCATCATGTTTGGTTCGTTGGCCGAGGGTGTGAGCCACGTCACTGGGTTTCTTGAAGGCCAGGATGCACTGGCGACCTTGAATGCTTTTCGGGCGATGGGTGTCGAAATCGAAGGGCCTTCTCAAGGTGAGGTAACGATTCATGGTGTGGGCATGCATGGTTTGAAAGCCCCGCAAGCGCTGTTGGACATGGGTAACAGTGGGACGTCTATCCGCTTGCTGTCAGGCTTACTGGCCGGGCAGGGGTTTGATGTCACAATGACAGGCGATGAATCTCTATCGAAACGCCCAATGAAGCGAGTGATTGATCCGTTGGCATTAATGGGTGCGCAGGTCGAGTCTGCTGAAGGTGGCCGACCGCCGTTGCTGTTGAAAGCCGGATCTGCGTTACAAGCGATTGATTACCCGTTGCCGATGGCAAGTGCCCAAGTGAAGTCTTGTGTCTTGTTGGCCGGTTTGTACGCTCAGGGGCGCACGTCGATCACTGAGCCTGCGCCAACGCGTGATCATACCGAGCGTATGCTGGAGGCCTTTGGCTATGAAGTCGAAGTTAACGGTGCAACACGGGCAGTTGTAGGCGGTGGCAAATTAACGGCTGCTGATATCGATGTGCCTGCGGATATATCGTCTGCGGCGTTTTTTATGGTTGCGGCATCAATCATGCAGGGATCAGATTTGACATTACAGCATGTGGGTATCAACCCGACACGGATTGGTATTATCAATATTCTACGTAAAATGGGCGCCAATATTACCCTGCTGAATGAACGCAAAGTAGGCGGTGAGCCGGTTGCTGATATTCGTATTCAAGGTGCTGCATTGAAAGGTATTCGTATCGACGAAGCAGATGTGCCATTGGCAATTGATGAATTTCCAGTTTTGTTCGTCGCTGCAGCGTGTGCAGAAGGCGAAACAGTATTGACTGGCGCTGAAGAGTTACGGGTGAAGGAATCCGATCGTATTCAAGTTATGGCAGATGGCCTGATTGCTTGTGGTATTGATGCGCGTCCGACAGAAGATGGCATTGTTATTCAGGGTGGTCAATTCCAGGGTGGCGAAGTTCAAAGTCATCACGATCACCGTATTTCTATGTCGTTTTCGGTGGCCTCTCTAGTCTCCGAAGCACCGATTCGTATCCTTGGTTGCGATAATGTTGCGACGTCATTTCCAAATTTTGTTGAATTGGCCAACAATGTTGGTTTTAACCTCAGTATTGAAGAGGCATCGGCAGCATGAGCTCACCGGTAATTACCATTGATGGCCCGAGTGGCGCTGGTAAAGGCACGCTGAGTCAGATGTTGGCACGACATCTTGGGTGGCAGTTTCTTGATTCTGGCGCGATTTACCGGCTTTGCGGTTTGGCGTGTCTCAAAGCCAATATCGCGTTTGATGATCATGTGTCAGTGATTGCTTGTGCGCAGTCGCTGGATATTGATTTTATCGTTACTGACGACGGTCTGCAGACACTGTTGGATGGTGAGGAAGTTACCGCGCAACTTCGCACGGAAGAGGGCGGGGCAGCGGCTTCTCAGGTTGCTTCTATACCCGCTGTTCGGGAAGCTTTGCTGCAGCGTCAGCGTGCATTTGCGAAATCGCCGGGTCTGGTTGCCGATGGTCGAGACATGGGAACTGTGGTTTTTTGCGATGCCGCATTGAAGTTTTACCTGACGGCATCGGCCGAAGAACGAGCAGCTCGCCGTTACAAACAGTTGCAACAGGCTGGGGAATCTGTTAACCTCGCCGCGATTTTGGCGGACATACAGTCTCGAGATGAGCGGGATATGAGCCGTAAAGTCGCACCGTTAAAACCTGCAGATGATGCTATCGAAGTCGAATCGACCGATCTGAGTATTGATGCAGTTTTTAATATTATGCTTGAGAACGTGCACGCCAAAGGCCTTGTCTAAACGCCACGCGTTCAAAAGTAAAATGGTGGTTGCTCTGACTCGCCCAAACCAGCAAGAGTCGTTGACAACTTATTAGCGGATGACCCATGTGTGGGCTGGATACATGGTAGAAGTTGTTGGTAAAACGCCCGGGTGGGTAGTGTGCCACAGCTCGTCCTCATACTTTAATGGAAGTGTCCATGAGCGAAAGCTTTGCTGAACTATTTGAAGAAAGTTTACAAACCCTTGAGATGGAACCTGGTTCGATCGTTACCGGTATCGTTATCGATGTTGATAGTGACTGGGTAACCGTACACGCAGGTCTAAAATCTGAAGGTGTTATCCCCGCCAACCAATTCCTGGACGATAACGGCGAAGTTGCTGTATCTATTGGCGATGAAGTACAAGTTGCACTGGAAACTGTTGAAGATGGTTTCGGTGAGACCAAATTGTCACGTGAAAAAGCTAAGCGCGCAGAAGCTTGGATTGAGCTGGAAAAAGCACACGTTGATGATGAAGTTATTCAGGGTGTTATCAGTGGCAAGGTTAAAGGTGGTTTCACCGTTGACGTTCACAACATCCGTGCCTTCCTGCCAGGTTCTTTGGTAGACGTTCGCCCGGTTCGCGATACAGCGCACTTGGAAGGCAAGACTCTAGACTTTAAAGTAATCAAACTGGATGCCAAGCGTAACAACGTTGTTGTTTCTCGTCGTGCAGTTCTGGAAGAAGCAAACAGCGCTGAGCGTGATGAGTTGCTGGCTAACCTGCAAGAAGGTATGGCTGTTAAAGGTATCGTTAAGAACCTGACAGACTACGGTGCATTCGTAGATCTGGGCGGTGTTGACGGTCTGTTGCACATCACTGATATGGCTTGGAAGCGTATCAAGCACCCATCTGAAATCGTTAACGTGGGTGACGAGATTGAAGTACGTATCCTGAAGTTCGATCGTGAGCGTAACCGCGTTTCTCTGGGTCTGAAGCAACTGGGTGAAGATCCATGGGTTGCAGTGAAAGGTCGTTACCCAGAAGGCACACGTACTTCTGCACGCGTAACTAACCTAACTGACTACGGTTGCTTCGCTGAGCTGGAAGAAGGTGTTGAAGGTCTGGTACACGTTTCTGAAATGGATTGGACTAACAAGAACGTTCACCCATCTAAGATTGTTCAGGTTGGTGACGAAGTTGAAGTTATGGTTCTGGACATCGACGAAGAGCGTCGTCGTATTTCTCTGGGTATCAAACAGTGTCAAGCTAATCCTTGGGACGACTTCGCTGAGAAATTCGTTAAAGGCGACAAGATCTCTGGCACCATTAAGTCGATCACCGATTTCGGTATCTTCATTGGTCTTGATGGCAACATCGATGGTCTGGTTCACTTGTCTGATATTTCTTGGAACGAGACTGGCGAAGACGCAGTACGCAACTTTAAGAAAGGCGACGAAATCGAGACAGTTATCCTGTCTGTAGATTCAGAGCGTGAGCGTATCTCCTTGGGCGTGAAGCAGCTTGAAAGTGATCCTTTCAACGAGTATGTCACTACCAATGACAAGGGTACTATCGTTAAAGGTATCGTTAAAGAAGTGGATGCTAAAGCCGTTGTTGTTACTCTGAACGAAGAAGTTGAAGGTACTATTAAAGCTTCTGAACTGTCTATCGACAAAGTTGAAGATGCTCGTAACCTTGTTAAAGAAGGCGAAGAGATCGAAGCTCGTGTTGTTAGCGTTGATCGTAAGAACCGCGCCATTGGCCTGTCTGTGAAAGCAATTGCATTGGCTGACGAGAAAGAAGCGGTTAAAGCGCTGAAAGAACGTACAACTGCAGATAACGCACCGACAACTATCGGTGACCTGATCAAGGCACAGATGGATAAGGAATAATCACCTTTCCAGCCTGATTATCAGGTAAGTTGATCGAAAGCCGCATCCTTTAGGATGCGGCTTTTTTTTGCCTAACGATTGTTGATATGAGTCAAAAGCCCGTCATAGTGGGGTTTCTAGCCATTTTCACTGTGTTGAAAAAATGATCAAAGTTCTGTCATTATACTTTCTTTCGATGTTATCCTATATTTACAAGCCATTGATAATAAAGTGTTAATAGGATATTGAGAGCATTAGCCAATGACTAAATCGGAATTAATCGAGCGCATTGCTGAACTACAACCGCAACTTTCGGTGAAAGATGTCGAACTTGCGGTGAAGGCCATTATCGAGAGCATGTCTGAAACCCTGGCTGACGGAGGACGTATTGAAATCCGGGGATTTGGTAGCTTTTCTCTACATTATCGAGCACCCCGTAAAGGGCGTAACCCGAAAACCGGTGACGCGGTGGATCTTGAGGGCAAGTCAGTGCCTCATTTTAAACCGGGCAAAGAGATGAGAGAGCGGGTCAATACATCGATTGGTGTTTGACCCAGGGTTGATAACTTTTTAAATCGGGTCTTCAAGCGGCATTGTTGTAACATTTTGAGTAAAGGCCATCGGTCAATTTGCGGGCGATGCCCCCTGTTTTGACCATTTTTTGGGGTTCCAATCGATGTACTTTTTGTACAGACTTAAGATGGTTGAGCGTCATTTCAGCGTTAAAGTACGCCCATTTAGGTGTATTTTGTTTGTACCGTATGCTGTGCAATGCCGGATATTATGAAACTTGAGTGAATGAACGTGAGCCTTTTATTCATGAATGGCCGGATTTCATGTAAGCTATGAAGATTCTCTCTTATCTTTCATGCTTATGATCTGNCTAAAACGCATTTTCTATCTGGTTCTCTTCTTGGTATGCCTCGGTTTCGGTGCGTATATCTTGCTTATCTCTCTACGCAATGACGCGTTGGTTAACTTTGATCTGTTTTTTGTTCAGCTGCAGCAAGTGCCGATTGAAGTACTTGTGATTGGTGCATTTTTGCTCGGTGGTTTGTTGGGTGTTGCTTCCTGGCTGATTCCGGCACCGCTGAAGGCACTGAAAAACAAGCGCAAAATCAACCAAGCGAAAAAAGAACTGATTTAATTCATGACTTCCGAAATCGGCTTGTTTCTGGCGGTTTTCCTGGCGATCTTTATCGGCTGGCTGCTTGGCAAGTTTCCA
This sequence comes from BD1-7 clade bacterium, assembly GCA_902705835.1. Lineage (NCBI taxonomy): Bacteria > Pseudomonadati > Pseudomonadota > Gammaproteobacteria > Cellvibrionales > Spongiibacteraceae > BD1-7 clade bacterium. The sequence continues at coordinate 33,407 of CACSIN010000013.1, read as the reverse complement.
TGGAGCACGTTCTGGAAAAAGTTTCGTAACCGGGGCTGGCGCAAAGCTTACATGGAAGGCATCCACTTACTGTTAAATCAGGAGTCGGATCAGGCGATTGAGACCTTTCTGCATTCTTGGGCTGTATCATCCGATAACTTTGACTTGCACAATGCTTTGGCGAATATGTTGCGCCGCAAGGGTGAAGTTGATCGTGCCATCCGAATTCATGCCAATCTAATTGAATGCGAAAAACTCCATAAAGAACAAGTTCGACAAGCGTCGATTGAGCTGGCAAATGATTATATCAAGGCCGGTTTACTGGATCGCGCGGAGCGTCTGCTGATCAATGTGGTCAATTCTTCGAGAGATTTCGAAGAGCGCGCATTGGAGTTGTTGCAGCAAATTTATGAGCTTGAAAAAGAATGGTACAAAGCGATCGTTGTTGCTGAGCAGCTGGCGCCGCGCCGCAGTGTGGCGTTTGAATCAAATACACTGAGCTCGGGTAAAGAGCGGGTCGAAATAGCTCATTACTACTGTGAAATCGCCGAAGAGGCACTTCAGGACGACAATTTTCGCGCCAGCGAAGAGGCTCTGGACCAAGCGTTACGGTATGATGCCCGTTGCGCGAGAGCTGCCATCATTCGAGCAGAAATGGCATACGAAAGAGGTGATGCTGACACGGCCATCCGTGAGCTTCAAGAAGTTGCAGATTACGAACCCTATCTCATCGTTGAATCACTCGATGTTCTCGAGCGATGCTATGGCGATCGTGTCGATGAATTGGTCGTCTACCTGCGTGCGTTTATCGATAATTACCCCTCCAGTCGTCTTGATGCCGCGATCTTCCGGTTGATGAAATCGAGTTCGCGGAATGATGCGGATGAATTTCTGTTCGAGCGGGTTAAAATACGGCCTACGTTATCTGGGCTTGATTTGCTGGTGGCGAGCGAATCCGATACTGCTGCTGGCTATAGTAAATCGCGTTTGATGCACGAACTGGTCAGTGAAGTATTGCAAAGCAAACCTCAGTATCAGTGCCGCAGCTGCGGTTATTCGGGCAATCATATGCATTGGCAATGCCCGCAGTGTCATAGCTGGGATACTGTTCGCCGCATACGCGGTAAAGAAGGCGATTAGCCCGATTATTATCATTGTTGCCCTATCACTTCGGTGATGCTGGGTCTTATCCTGACGTATTCAAGAGTTTTTTATGGCAAACACTAAACCTGTTGTGGTTGCGCTGGATTACGCGGACTTAACCGCGCTCTATGCATTGGTGGATCAATTAGATCCTGAAGCGTGCCGCTTAAAAGTTGGCAAAGAAGCATTTACACGATTCGGCCCAGATATGGTACGCGAATTGGTTGCGTGTGGTTTTGACGTCTTTCTCGACCTTAAATTTCATGATATCCCAAACACCGTGGCAAAAGCAGTTGCGAGTGCTGCGGAGTTGGGTGTGTGGATGGTCAATGTGCATGCCAGTGGTGGCTCCCGGATGATGAAAGCCGCTGCTGAAGCATTGAAGCCTTTCGGTGATTCACGTCCATTGTTGATTGGTGTGACTGTGCTGACTAGCATGGATCAATCTGATTTGGATGAGCTGGGTTTGCCAGCGGCGGATGTGCAGGTGGCGCGCCTTGCTAGCCTAGCCGCCGCAAGCGGGCTTGATGGGGTTGTATGCTCCGCACAGGAAGTTGCGATTGTTCAGCAGGCTTGTGGAGAGCAATTTATTACCGTCACGCCAGGCATACGCCCGGCAGGATCGGTAGCCGATGACCAGCGTCGAACCTTAACCCCGAAAGATGCAATCTTGCAGGGTTCAGACTATCTCGTGATTGGTCGCCCTATTACACAGTCAGGTGATCCGTTAGCGGCTTTGCAGACTATTAATACGAGTATTTTTGACCACTGATGGCTATTGAATTAGATTATCTAGTCGGTTCTCATGCTGATGTGCGTATTCAGTACTTCGACGTCGACAGAGTGACGCTGATGCATGAAAATGCGCATTCGGGTATCGTTCACCATGTTGATCTGAAACAGGGTATTACCCTGGCAATTGATGGCAATAGCGTGAAGCTGTTTAAGGTGCCGCCGTTACCTGAGGCTTGGCGTATGCAGCCTGATGGCAGTTATCAGGTGCGCTGGGCGGTTTACCGGATGCAAGAAAAGCGTCAGGATGGTCAGCATGAATGGTGGGAATGGTTGCCTCAGTAAAATTTGAGGTTTATGTCGAGGTTCAACGTACATCCGTATATGCGCGGGTATGTTAGGCTTCCGGCACTGCATGTTAGTACCGTACCATGTGGCGTCTATCACTGACGGTTAGCTATAGTGGCTGCGTTATGTTTAACCCAGTACTGAAAGAGAAAAATTCTCCCAAACAATTGGATGCTCACCGGTCGATGTAAACGACGATAGAGTTATCAGAAGTTTATCAGGAAATCCTATGAAATTAGAATCACTAGCGTTACACCACGGTTATGAATCAGAGCCCACAACAAAGGCTGCTGCAGTACCTATCTATCAAACAACCTCTTATACCTTTGATGATACTCAACATGGTGCAGATCTATTTGATCTGAAAGTAGCGGGCAATATCTACACGCGCATAATGAACCCGACGACAGCGGTTTTAGAGCAACGTCTGGCTGAGATGGAAGGTGGTATTGCGGGTCTTGCAGTTGCTTCAGGCATGTCTGCGATTACTTATGCTATTCAGGCGATCACTGAGGTCGGTGACAATATCGTTAGCACCAGCCAGCTTTATGGTGGCACATACAACTTGTTTGCTCACACATTGCCTCGTCAGGGTGTTGATGTCCGTATGGCTTCATTCGATGATTATGATGCGATGGAGTCGCTGATTGATAACAAAACCCGTGCGGTATTTTGTGAATCGATTGGCAACCCAGCGGGTAATGTCGTTGACCTGGAAAAGGTAGCTGAAATTGCACACAAGCACGGTGTACCGTTAATCGTTGATAACACTGTCGCATCGCCGTTTCTGTGCCGCCCTTTTGATCACGGTGCTGACATCGTTGTTCATTCATTGACGAAATACATCGGCGGTCATGGTACAACCGTCGGTGGTATGATTATTGATTCTGGTAAGTTCGATTGGGTTGCGAATAAAGAACGTTTCCGCATGTTAAATGAAGCGGATCCGAGCTATCACGGTGTGGTTTATACAGAGGCTTTGGGTGCGGCAGCATTCATCGGGCGATGCCGCGTTGTTCCTCTGCGTAACACCGGTTCAGCATTGTCGCCGCACAGTGCGTTCTTGATTCTTCAGGGCCTTGAAACTTTGGGTTTGCGTATGGAGCGTCATTGCGAAAACGCAGAAAAAGTCGCCGAATACCTGAGCAATCATGAAAAGGTCAGCTGGGTTAACTATGCAGCGCTTGCGGATAGCCCTTATCGTGAAACCGCACAGAAGATTACCTCGGGCAAGGCATCGGGTATTCTGAGTTTTGGTATTAAAGGTGGCAAAGAGGCGGGTGGCCGCTTTATTGATGCGCTGGAGATGATTCTGCGCCTTGTTAACATTGGTGATGCAAAATCACTGGCCTGTCATCCTGCTAGCACCACTCATCGTCAGCTTAACGAAGAAGAGCTTGCATCTGCTGGTGTTTCGGAAGATTTGATACGTATTTCGGTGGGTATTGAGCACGTTGATGACATCATTTCTGACATTGCACAGGCGTTAGAAAAAGCCTGAGTTATTGATCCGGCACGATCAGCTAACGGAGCGTTGATAACGTGTTAGCCGATGAATGGATGGCTGGATTTTTTGCTGGATAGCAGGGGAAGAGATTTAAAAAGCCCGGTACAGGAGACTGTACCGGGCTTTTTTTATTGCAGTGCTTTTTTGTTAAATTCAAGGCTGCGAATAAGCTGAATTACTTTCGGAACTGTTTGAAGTTTGGATCGCGCTTCTCAATAAATGCCATGACCGCCTCAATGTTTTCCGGGCCACCAGCCAACTTATCCATACCTTCGCGTTCGACTTTCATCGCAGCATCTAAACCTGCGCGCTGGGTTTCTTTAACGCAGCGTTTAGTGGCTTGCAGCGATACAACGGGCCATTGTGCGATTTCGTTGGCTTTTTCTAGTGCCTTCTCAACCAATTGATCATCGGTAAACTGCTGGGTAGCGATGCCTGTTTCAACGGCTCGATCCGCGTTGATCCATTCTGCGGTATATAGAAGCTCTGCCGCACGTCGGCTGCCAATGATACTTTGCAGCATGTAGCTGGCTGCAAACTCCGGTACGAGGCCAAGAGAAACGAATGGGAGGCGCATTCTTAACGATTCGCCCACGTAAACAACGTCGCAGTGAAATAACAGTGTTGCTCCGCCACCGATGGCGATACCTTTGGCGGCACCGATGAGGGGTTTGTCAAAGTCGAGTGTGGCCTGCTGTGCTTCGTAGAACGGATGTTCCTCAGCCGATCCATCGCCACTGAAGTCGTTAAGATCCATGCCTGATGAAAAGTCTTTACCGGCACCAGAAAGAACAACACAGGCAACACTTGGGTCTACTTGAGCGTCACGCAATGCTTGAGTGAACAACGACCAAAGTGCGCGGTTGAAAGCATTCTTTTTACTGGGGCGATTTAGGGTCAGATGTAAAACGCCTTCGTCGCTCAAATCTTTGATCAATAGTTCTTCACTCATGGTGCGGTCCTTATTGGCTGGGTCCGAAAGCTGAGCTCAGCCAACTTTCGGGCAATGGAGTATCAATTTGGAGGCTATTTTAGGGCAGGAGTGTCGAAAGTATCAATTTACATTGATGTAAACTTTAATCAGCGGGGAAAATTCGCGTCGATGTAACGAATCAGTTCATCCGGGGATAAGGGCTTGCTGAAATAGTACCCTTGAATAACGTCACAGCCATTGCGGTCGAGGAAGTCGAGTTGGGCTTTGGTTTCGACGCATTCGGCAACAACTTCAAGCCCGAGGCCGTGGCCAAGGGTCATAATGGCATTAACGATACCATCGTTTTCAGACTGAGTGCCCAGTTTACGCACAAAGCTACCGTCGATTTTTAGTGTGGTAACAGGTAAGTCTAGTAGGTAGCTCAGGCACGAGTAACCGGTACCAAAATCATCAATGGAAATACGAATGCCGTAATCGTGCAGGCGAGTGAGGTTTTTTTGGCACTGGTCGTCGGCATCGAGGAAGGTTTCTTCCGTAATTTCGAGCTCCAGGTATTCGGCAGAAATCTTATAGAACTCAAGCTCGCGTTTGACGTAATCAACCAAGGTGGGTTCGATAAGGTGTGTTGGCGACAGGTTGATCGCGATGCGCATGGGTTCTATACCCATAACGCGCCATTCTGCATGCTGCCTGCACGCGGACTCGAGCACAAACTCGCCAATTTTATTGATGATGCCAATTTCTTCCGCCAAAGGAATAAACTGGCTGGGCGGAACAAAACCGAGTTCTTCATCTTCCCAGCGGATCAGTGCTTCGACACCAGACAGCGCATTTTGGTGGATGTTAATCTTCGGTTGATAGACCAGCTTTAATTGTTTGTTTTCTACTGCTCTGCGGAGTTTGGTTTCCATCGACAAACGATCGAAAGCGCCTTCATCCATATCGGTGTTATAGAAACAGAAGTTACCAACGCCACGTTCTTTGGCGCGATACATGCTGACATCTGCGTGCTTGAGCAAGGTGAACGCGTCTTTGCCGTTATGCGGGTAAAGACTGATGCCAATGCTGGTAGAAATATGAAATTGGCGATCAGCGAGCAACATAACTTCTTCGATAGATGCGAGAACCTTGCTAGCGATATTTTCAATATCTTTTAACGTGTCGACATTGGAGAGGAAGATAACAAACTCGTCACCACCCCAACGGGCTACGTTGTCATTCGAACGAACCGCTTTGCTAAGGCGCTCTGCGGTAATTTTAAGTACCTCGTCACCCACTGCGTGACCAAGGTTGTCGTTGATCACTTTAAAGCGATCAAGATCCAAGAACATCACGGCGATCTGGCTGTTTTCGCGGCCGGCAATTTCGATTTCGTGTTCGAGCTGTTCAATCAGGAAGTGACGGTTAGGTAGTTTGGTCAAGCCATCGTAGTTTGAGCGTTGGTGTAACTGTCGAGTTCGCAGGTTGACGAGATCCTCAAGTTCTTCGCCGTGTGCGCGAAGCTTTTCGTCTCTCTGTTTGATGGCTTCAATCATGGTATTGAAGCTGTTAATCAATTGACCGATTTCGTCGTTGTGACTAGGCAGCAAGCGTTGGTTAAAGTCTTTGCTCGACGTAATGTGCTGAATAACCTCAACCAGATCTTTGATGGGCTTTGTCAGCCAGCGTTGCATCAGCATCGAAAGGGTATAGGCGAACAACAAGCTCATTACAAAGACAACTAACGTAATCAAGGCATGGCGAATCATTTGCTCGGTTAGATCGCTGGTATCCTGCGCGAGGTACAAATAGCCGATGAGTTCGTTGTCGTAGTAGATTTCGTCGACAGTAGCAATGGAGTTAGGCAGGTAATGGAGGCCGGTATCATATTCAGCCAAACTTGGACGGCGAAAATGAAGGCTGCCAACGTAATTGGCGAAAAACTGTTTGTTGTCATCAAAAATGCCGGCGTACAAAATACCGGAATCTTGCACTAGCGTAGATAGTTGCTCGTGTGCTGAGTGATTATCCTGGAATAACAAGGCAGAGGTTATTGTACCTGCGATGACTTTGGACTTGCCCTCGAGTTCTTCGATTTGGCGTTCTTGGTAGGAGCTAACGTTGTTGTAAAAATAGAGGGTTGAAGCCACTAACAGGGAAACAGCATTGATTAAAATAATAATCAATATCTGTTTCGAGTGCAGTGATAGTGACTGATACCAGCTCTTCATACGTTATTTTTATTCTTAGTTTCTGTTCGTCGTTTTTATTCTGAGTCGTTGACCTGAGCCAGTTTTAATAATTCTGAACTTAGCGAAACACCTTGTTTTTTCAGGCGCTTCGGATAAATGTCAAAACGTACTTTACCATCATTTTCGAAAAAGTTAATAGCCGTTCCGCGGGATTGAAAGGCCGGTGTCGCACCGATTAACAACCCTGCTTCTTTCGGCAGTTTTTTCGACTCCGAATTTGTAAGGTATGTGATTTCACATTTCCCATCGTACTCGGGGACGTCTACAATCACAATGCTTCGCTTGCTGTCAGTGATACGTTTTCCACGTGCCTTTTCGCGGAGAACGTGACTAATAGCAATATTGTCTGGGATACAAACCGTTATTGGTGACGATGCAGAGTCAAAAATACCATCTTGCCAAGTAATGTAAGGCAAAATGCGGAGTAAAAAGCTTGCTTTGGTTTGTTCTGTTTTATCCGGTTTAGAAGCGTCGTTAGCATGAGCGTACCCTGCCAATAGTGGGATTAGCCACAAGCAATGTCTGAGAATGCCTGAGAATCCCACCGCTCTTTTTATACGCTGCATATAGTGTATAACCACAATATCTGAACCGGCCAAGTGCCCTTATGGTCACGCCAGTAGTTTGTCTTCATGGCTGGGTTTGTTTGCCGATCCTGACAAGGTTTGCTTTCTTGTTCTGTCTGACAAGAACGCTTCTTATTATTGTTATGTCGATCCAGAATATGTGAACCCGTGCTCAGAAACAACTGTTTTTTACATTATTCCCTCACCGGTTTTGTTTTCCGATAAAGTGACTTGTGAACAGCGTTTAAACGTGTTGAGCAGGCTGTTTCAAGTAGCTGAATTAACTAAGATTAACGCTTCTAAAACGGCATCGACATCGGCTTGTTCCGGGCTCTCTCGCCAATACAGTATTGTGCCGGTAGGGCCTTGGTCGACGGCTTTGATGAAATCGGGAAGTTTGGCATAAGCAGTTTGCAGTTTTTCGATCTGATTAGCCGGCGGTTGTGTGTCGTTAATCCAGAACCAGTGTCCGTCTTTGATGCTGCGTAATGCGAGATGGCGCTTTTTGAAAGTGTCTGTGTAGCGCTCCTGAAAATAGCCCACGGTGTATACCAGGTCGCCGTATTGAATATCGAGTTTTTTAGGAATATTAGGCGATACGGGTTTTATTGTAATACCCAGAGACGTAGCGTATTCACGTAGTGCAACCTTCTGCTTTAATCGCTTGGACGGAATTAATTGGATAATGGGGTGGGCGAGCATACAAACAACAAAAATCAGTATGCCCCAGACAATGGCTGAGCTCGACATGGCAGTGACTCATGTTGTAGTGCAAGTTTTAGTTCAGGTCTCGATCTTGTGTTTGTATTCGCACAAGTCTTCAATGATGCAGGAGCCACACCGTGGTTTTCGTGCAACACACGTGTAGCGGCCATGGAGAATGAGCCAATGGTGCGCGTCAACGAGGTATTCTTTGGGAATAACCTTCATCAACTTGTTCTCAACATCGAGCACAGTCTTTCCCGGCGCTAGGTTGATACGATTGGAGATACGGTAAATATGGGTATCCACTGCCATTGCTGGATGACCAAAGGCGGTATTAAGAACCACATTAGCGGTTTTTCGTCCTACGCCGGGCAGCGCTTCTAGTGCCTTGCGATCGTCGGGAACCTCTCCATCATGCAAATCCAGCAGGGCGCGACAGGTTTTGATGACATTCTCGGCTTTGGCGTTGTAAAGGCCAATCGTTTTGATGTGTTCTTTAACACCGTCAACGCCGAGTGTGAGCATATCTGCCGGGTTATTAGCGGCTTTATACAGGTGGTCTGTTGCCTTGTTAACGCTGACATCAGTTGCCTGGGCAGATAGCAGAACGGCAATCAGTAGCTCGAAAGTTGAGCTGTAATTCAGCTCAGTTTCGGGTGTTGGATTGTTGGCCTTGAAGCGGGCGAAAATCTCAGCGCGTTTCTGCTTATTCATGATGCCGCCTCAAGCGTGTTAATCAAAGGTAAGAATCAAGAGACGTTGCCCGTTACTCGAACGCGACGATCTTCCTTAGGTGCATCGGCTTTGGCGGCCAACTCAAGCTTCTTGTAGTGATCATCAATCATATTTTTCAAGGCGATCATAAAGCCGGTAAAGATAAATGCACCCGGTGGCAATACGATATACAGAAACTGTGGGTAGTTTGGGAAGGGGGTCATCATCCAGTTTTCCGCCATAGGGCCGAACAATAACTGCATGTCGGCAAAAACATGGCCCGTACCGAATAATTCGCGGAAGAATCCCAGCAAAAACATCACAATACTGAAACCTAATCCCATCATCAAACCGTCGTACGCAGCGGGTAGTACCCGATTCTTGCAGGCAAATGCATCAGCACGGCCAAGAATGACACAGTTCGTGGTGATCAGAGGTAAGAACACCCCGAGCACTTCATACAGTGAGTAGGCAAACGCCTGCATGAGGATCTGAATCGCGGTTACGGCAGCAGCAATGATCATAACAAAGGCGGGCAGTCGCACAGCGTCGGACACAATGTTACGGATAAGGGAAACCGAAATGTTCGATGTCACTAAAACAAAGGTCGTAGCAATGCCCATGCCGATTGAGTTCACCACTGAACCTGACATTGCCAGCAGTGGACATAATCCCAATAGTTGAACGAGCGCGGGGTTGTTCTTCCACAAGCCCAGCTGTGTGATCTCTTTATAAGTTGCTGTTGCCATGATCAGGATTCCGCCGGTGTTTGGTCAGCATCAACGCTGAGCTGAGCTTTTTTCAGCAGCTCGGATTTATTCGCTTTGTAGAATAGTAATGCATTGTGAACCGAGCCGACCACTGCACGCGGTGTAATAGTTGCACCGGTGAATTGGTCGTAAATGCCGCGATCTTTCTTCACGGCCCATCCGTCCGCCTCGGGGTTTGTTAACGATCGGCCATTAAATTCGTAAACCCAATCCGACTTTTTGGTTTCTACTTTGTCACCGAGCCCGGGGGTTTCTTTGTGAGTGATCACTCGAACACCAGTAATGTCGCCGTTTAGGTTAACACCAACAATGGTATTGATTGCACCGCCGTAGCCGTCAGGGGCGCGGGTCGGAATGATAAATGCGGTGATGTCACCGTTTTTACGTGCCACATAAATGGATGCGGGATCTTTCAACTTCAAATATTTTTGATCATCGACGGTGATCGCGCTATCCAGCAGTACATTGTCACGGAGCTTGGGGCTAACAACTTCTTCGAGCGCTTTAGATTTTACTTTGCGGATCGCCGCCTCACGAAGGTCGCGGGTATATAGTTCGGTAGCTGCCAGTGATGCAGCGACAACAACGGCGAAAATACCCAGCATGATGCTGTTTTTGGTGATGGCTTTTCCGATCATTTTTGTTTCCCGTAACCGTAAGTCGTTGGTTGAGTGTAATGATCAATGAAGGGGGCTGCGAAGTTCATCAGTAGAATGGAAAACGCAATCGCATCAGGATAGTTACCCCAGACACGAATGATATAAACTAATGCGCCGATACAGGCACCGTAGACAATACGTCCACGAACACTAACGGCGGATGTAACCGGATCGGTTGCGATAAAGAATGCGCCAAGCATAGTCGCGCCGCTAAACAGGTGGAAGAACGGTGAGCCGCCTGAAGCTGAGCTACCGCCGTCGTAAAAAACAGCGGCCATCAAACCGAGCATGGCAATCATGCTAATCGGAGTGTGCCAAGTGAATACCTTGCGGGTCAGCAGGTAAACGCCGCCTAGCAGGAAGCCGATATTGGCCATTTCCCAACCTTTGCCGGCCAGCAAGCCGAATTGGCTGTTATCTGCCCAGAGCTGTTCGATCATCAAGCTGGAATTCTGTTTCATGACGTCCAATGGTGTGGCCATGGTGTGAGCGTCGATGACGGGTACAAACCCAAAATTATTCAAAAAGGCAGTAATAGGGCCGATGTATTCAAATCCATCAGATCCGAGAGGTGCAGCCCACTGGGTCATTTGTACCGGTAAGCTGATCAATAATACAACGTAGGCAACCATGGCGGGGTTGAACGGGTTATATCCCATGCCGCCATAAAGGTGTTTAGCAATCACAATCGCGAAAACAACACCAAGCATAACGACCCACCACGGAGCGTAGGGGGGCAATGCGATTGCCAGCAATACGGCGGTAACAACAGCACTATAATCCTTCAGATAAAAGGCAATAGGGCGTTTGCGTAGCTTCAGCATTGCTGCTTCTGAAATGACGGCGATGATCGATGCCCAAACAATATTGGTCAGCGTACCGAAGCCAAAGAAGTAGGTCAGTGCCACAACGCCCGGAATGGTCGCTAAGATAACCTGCTGCATCACCCAGGTGGTGCTGGTTGGCCCGTGGGCATGCGGCGATGTGATTTTTAACAGTGCCATATATCTGTATATTCCAGCGTATTGTTATGCGTTAAAGCCCTGTGAAACGGTGCGCGTTACAGGGTTTCAAGTTCCTGTTGGGCTTTTTCGAGCTTATCTTGCAATTTGGATAGCGAACTATTCAGGACGTCAGCCGTGTCAGCGCCTTCTGCTTCAGCAGTTGCGAGTTTCTCTGAGGTATTTTTTATACGCTTCTCGAGAGACACGATATCCTGTTTCAGCTTGTCGGCCGGATCAACATTGTCAGCGTTGGCTCGCTTCGCTTTGGCGCGTTCGATAGCTGCCTGCACTGGGTCATCAACGGTCGAGGGAGTCTCTTCTTGAGCAGGCTCCGGTGCTGTAGTTGGGGCAGCCGCAGGTGCTTCAGCGCCTGTTAGCGCAGCGAGTTCACTCTGAGCTGCATCGAGTTTGCTCTGCAACTTCTGAATCGAGGAATTAAAGGCATCGACTGTGTCAGCGCCTTCTGCCTCAGCCATAGCCAGTTTCTCTTGGCTGGCCTTCAGGCGTTTTTCCAGACTCGCAATATCGTTTTCAAGCTTAGCTTTTGGATCTACATCGGTATCACCACCGTTGCGCTTTGCCTGTGCACGAGCGATGGCGGCAGCAACCGGGTCGTCAGATGCTGGCGCATCAACTGCTGCTGGCTCTTTGGCGGTTTCTTCAGCCGGCTCTTGTGCTGGAAGAGCGGCTTTGGCATCGGCCAGCTTGGCTTGTAACTTTTCTACGGATGACTCAAAAGCAGCGAGATTTTCGTCACCAGATTCTTTAGCTGCAACCGCTTTAGCTTCAGCTTTAGATAGACGTTTTTCCAGCGCAGCAATCTTAGATTTCGCTTCTTCAATGGGGTCTGTTGCAACGTCTTGGCCGGCCGCTTTGGCCTTGGCGCGAGCTATTGCGGCAGCGACTGGGTCATCTGCAGGAATGCCTGTAGCTGGAGTACTTGTCGCTGGAGCATTTGCTTTGGCTTCAGCGATTTTGGCTTCAAGCTTTTCAACCGATGACTCAAATGCTGGCAAGTTTTCATCGTTGGTGTCTTTGGCCGTTTGCAGTTTCGCTTTGGCTTTCTCAAGACGTTTTTCAAGCCCTTGTATTTTGGCTTGAGCATCTGCTGCCGGATCGGTTGCTTCGCCAGAGGCCTTGGCTTTGGCGCGTGCAATGGCAGCAGCAACCGGGTCGTCAGTAGCGGGAGCCGCTGCAGCTGGCGCTGCTTTGGCAGCGTTGGTGCGTTCGATAGCTGCTTGAACCGCATCTTTGTCGGCGTTTGCTTTCGAATCTTTAGCCTGTTTTTCTTTGGCTTCTGCTGCTTTGGCGGCTTTTTGCTGGCGTTCAATACGCTTACGTTCTTTTTCTTCCTCGATTTTGGCGAGGCGATCTTGTCGAGCTTCGAAACGCTCTTTGGAGTACTCGGCTTTGCGGGCATCCGCTTCGGTTTGACGAATATCCGCTTTGGATGCGCGATAATACTGCACCAACGGAATATTCGACGGGCAAACAAAAGAGCACGCGCCACATTCGATACAATCCATCAGGTGGTGGTCTTTGAGCCCATCGTGGTTTTTTGATTGTGCAAACCAGAACAGCTGCTGTGGTAGTAAGCTAGCCGGGCAGGCTTCGGCACACATGCCGCAGCGAATGCAGGCTTGGGCCGGTGGGGGTGATGGTATTTCTTGTTCGGTAGGCACCAGAATACAGTTGGTTGCCTTCACGATAGGCACATCATCAGATTCAATAGCAAATCCCATCATTGGGCCACCTGCAATCAAACGTGCTGCTTTTTCAGGGTGAAAGCCGCTTTCTCTAAGCAGAAATTTGACCGGGGTACCCAGCAATACTTCATAGTTCTGTTGTTGATCAACGGCTTCACCGGTGACGGTTGTGATCCGAGAAATCAAAGGTTCACCCAGTGTCACAGCTTTGTAGATAGCAACGGTAGTACCAATGTTTTGGCAGACAATACCGATATCTGCAGGCAAGCCGCCGGCAGGCACTTCTTTACCCGTTAAGATCTGAATCAGCTGCTTCTCGCCGCCGCTTGGGTATTTGGTTGGGAAGACAACAATTTCAACGTCTGTGCCTTGTGCTGCTTTTTTGAGCGCTGCAATACCTTCGGGTTTATTGTCTTCTACTCCGATCAGTACTTCTTCGGGCTGCACGATGTGCTGCAGAATTTTTGCACCTTCAATAATCTGTTCGGCTCGCTCACGCATCAGAATATCATCAGCCGTAATGTAGGGCTCACATTCCGTACCGTTGATAATCAGTGTTTTGATTTCTTGATCCGGACGCGTATTCAGCTTCACCGCCGAAGGGAAACCCGCACCGCCCATACCAGCTATGCCTGCATTGCGAACGATATTAACCAAGGCCGCTTTATCAAGCTGGCTGTAGTCATCAACGCCTTGATGGTCTGTCCAGGTCTCTTTGCCATCCGGTTTGATGATAATGGCGGGTGCCGCCATACCGGAAGAATGAATAATATTGGCGTTCTCGATCGCGATAACTTCGCCTGAAGTCGATGCATGCACCGGTACACTCACAAAACCNCCGGCTTCGGCAATCATTTGGCCTTTGAGCACTTGGTCGCCAACACTAACGATCGGTTTTGCTGGAGCACCAATATGTTGTGATAGCGGAAAAACCAACGTGTCAGGAATCGACGCTGTTTTGATCGGCGTCTGAACTGATTGATGTTTGTTTTCAGCTGGGTGTACGCCGCCGTGAATATCCCAGGTTCTGCGCTGTTGTGCTGCACTCATGCGACTTCTCCTCGTGCATCTGTGGCGATCACTTGATCCTGAGCAGGCGTATTCGGTAATTCCCAACTCCAGGTCTGCATCGTCTGAGGAATAGGGCGCAATTCGATGCAATCGACAGGGCAAGGCTCAACACACAAGTCGCAACCGGTGCATTCGCTGCGGATAACCGTGTGCATTTGTTTAGCAGCACCCAAAATGGCATCAACTGGGCAGGCCTGAATGCACTTTGTGCAGCCGATGCATTCATCTTCACGAATGTACGCATAAGACGGCACTTTTTCTTCGGCATCGAGCGGTGTGGCTTCGACGTCGAGCAAATCAGCCAACGTTTGAATAGTTGCTTCGCCGCCAGGTGGGCAACGGTTGATCTCTTCACCACCGGCAATGGCTTCAGCGTAAGGTTTGCAGCCGGGGTAGCCACATTGGCCACACTGTGTTTGAGGTAACAGGTTGTTGATCTGGTCAACGATAGGATTGCCTTCGNCCTTAAATTTCACCGAGGCAAAGCCGAGGATTCCACCAAATACGACGGACAGACTGCCTAACGCGATCAGCGCGGCAATCAGTGGGTGGTCTACAAAGAATGCTAACATGGTCTGCACTGCCTTCTACTTATCGTTTTACAGTTGAACCAGGCCGGAAAAGCCCATGAATGCCAGAGACATAAGGCCAGCCGTAATCATGCTGATAGCAGCACCCTTAAACGGTTTTGGCACATCGGCGACTGCCAGACGCTCACGCATCGCAGCAAACAGAACCAGTACCAGAGAGAAACCTGCCGCAGCACCGAAACCGAACACGAGTGATTCGATAAAGTTGTGTTCTTTATTAACGTTCAGCAGCGCCACACCAAGTACCGCACAGTTGGTAGTAATCAGTGGCAGAAACACACCTAATACCCGGTGCAGTAACGGGCTAGTTTTATGTACCACCATCTCGGTAAACTGCACAACTACCGCGATCACGAGAATAAATGAGATCGTCTGCAAGTACTCAAGGCCTAGTGGCGCGAGAATAAAGGTATTGGTTAAATAGGAGCAGACAGAAGCTATCGTCAGTACGAAAGTCGTTGCTGCAGACATGCCAATGGCGGTTTCCAATTTTCCGGAAACACCCATAAACGGACATAGCCCGAGAAACTGTACTAACACAAAGTTGTTTACCAGTACTGCACTGATAAACAGGAATGCTAATTCCTGCAACATAGAAAACTACCCAAAGCCGAATCGATGCGGCCCGCAAGTGTAATGAAATCAGGTACTTTGTTCAATAAACAAAGCCTTGGCACGCATTAAGGTACTGTTATTACTGCCTTATGATTAATGCATTTGGACGCCGGGATTGTCTAGATTTCCGGTTTAGTGTCCAAACCGGCACAACGCTTTATATCCAGCACACAACCTTATAACCATTAGTGCGGTTTTAGAATCAAAAAAGGCTGATATTGAATATCAGCCCCTTAGATATGATGCCATGATTTGGATCAGTATTTCTGAAAAGCGATCTGCGCGAAACGCTTCAATTACATGATCCGCATGCCGGGTTGCGCGCCGTCATGAGGCTCCAATAACCATATTTCCTTGCCGCCAGGCCCTGCTGCCAAAACCATGCCTTCCGACATGCCGAATTTCATTTTACGGGGTTTTAGGTTGGCAACCAGCACCGTCAGCTTGCCGGTTAGATCTTCCGGGCTATAGGCAGACTTGATGCCAGAGAATACTTGGCGTGTGCCGTATTCGCCGAGATCCAGCTCGAGTCGTAACAGTTTATCGGCGCCTTCAACGTGCTCTGCTTTGGCAATCAGGGCAACACGCAAATCAACTTTGGCGAAATCATCAAATTCGATTTCGTCGGCAATGGCGTTTTTGTCTTTTCTCGGTTTCTTTTCGGCTTTAGCCGGTTTCTTTGTATCCGCTGCAGCGTCAGCTGGCACAAAGCCTGCGGCGATTAGCGCTTTCTGGTTAGTCGCCATCATGGCATCTAATTGCGCCATTTCAACACGCTTCATGAGCGGCTTGAATTTATTGATGGTATGGCCAAGCATGGGTTCGATTTGATCGCCCCAGATGAGCTCATCATTCAGGAACGCGCCTGATTTTGCTGCAATGTCCGGTAATACCGGTTTGAGGTACATAATCAATGCACGGAACAGGTTGATGCCCATCGAGCAAACATCGATAACGGCTTGTTCATTGCCAGGTTCTTTGGCGAGTGCCCAAGGGGCTTTCTCGTCAATGTATCGGTTGGCATTGTCAGCCAGTGACATGATACGACGCATGGCTTTACTGAAGTCACGATTCTCGTAAAAGTTTGCGATCTCATCAGCTGCACCGGCAACTTCTGCCCATAAGGCTTCATCGTCGATACGGTCAGACAATTTACCGTCGTTGCCTTTGCTGATGAACTTGGCACAGCGGCTGGCAATATTCACAAGCTTGTTGACTAGATCGGTGTTAACCCGGCTCACGAAGTCTTCAAGGTTCAAATCCAGATCATCAACCTGACTGGTTAATTTGCAGGCGAAGTAGTAACGCAAATATTCCGGGTTCAGATGTTTCAGGTAGGCAGAGGCATTGATAAATGTGCCACGCGATTTCGACATCTTTTCACCGTTGACGGTTAAAAATCCATGCGCAAAAACGGCTGTAGGGGTGCGATAGTCAGCAGAGCTCAGCATCGCAGGCCAGAACAACGCATGGAAATTAATGATGTCTTTACCGATAAAATGATAGAGCTCGGTATCTGATCCGGATTTCCAATAATCGTCAAAATTCAGATCTGTGCGTTCACACAAATTTTCGAAGCTGGCCATATAGCCAATCGGCGCATCGAGCCAAACGTAGAAATATTTACCGGGCGCATCCGGAATTTCAAATCCGAAGTACGGTGCATCACGACTGATATCCCATTCCTGAAGGCCAGAATCCAGCCATTCTGCGAGTTTGTTAGCGACGGAGTCTTGCAGGTGGCCATCACGAGTCCAGGTTTTCAGGAACTCAGTAAACTCAGGCAGCTTGAAAAAATAGTGCTCGGACGCTTTTTCAACAGGCTTGGCGCCGGAGATGGTTGAATAAGGATCTATTAAGTCAGACGGCGAATAGGTGTTTGAGCAAACTTCACAGTTATCGCCGTATTGATCCGGTGCTTTACACTTGGGGCAGCAGCCTTTGATGAAGCGGTCAGCTAGGAACATGCCTTTTTCAGGATCGTACAGTTGATTGATGTCACGACGTGCAATGTGGCCGTTGTCGCGCAGTTTGCGGTAGATGTCCTCTGAAAAATGACGGTTTTCTTCCGAGTGGGTCGAATGAAAGTTATCGAAGTTAATCAGAAACCCATCGAAATCCTGCTCGTGTTCTGCTTTGATGTTGGCGATTTGTTGCTCGGGTGTCAGGTTCAGCTTTTCAGCGGTGAGCATAATGGCAGTGCCATGAGCGTCGTCAGCGCAAACATAGTGGCAGGTATTGCCACGTTGTTTTTGAAAGCGAACCCAAATGTCGGTCTGGATGGTTTCCAGAATGTGGCCAAGGTGAATTGAGCCATTGGCATAGGGTAGGGCGCTGGTAACAAGAATATTACGCGGCTTGCTCATGTGTTGAAAAATCCCGAATGCATCTGCAGCAGCCGGACGGCTGATGCGCTGATTGTTCAAATTTTGTCTAGATCTTTGAGAGCGCGCTACTATATCGACTTTGTGTGTAAACTTCATCTCCTGATTCGCTACTGGTTCAGCAAAAATTGCCGAACCGCTGGGGTTTTGAGTAAAATGCGTGCTCGGCAAGTAACCGCATAGCCGTTTGCTCATCAATATCTTCTATTTGTAGGTTGTTAATACGCGTTTTTGAAGCGACTATTGCGGGCACAAACGCTAGTCAGGCGCGTTCTTTCGTCTGAGGCAGCACATTTAATTGCGGTAAAAGGCCACAGCAGCCGGCTGTTCGAACGTGTTTTTGACGTGTATAAACAACGCTGATAGTTTCAACAACCTGTCAGAGCAAACTGACAATATTCCCTCAACACTGGAATTTCCAAACCATGAGTGTAAGCACAGGCGCAGTTCTGAATGTTCTCAAAACATACGAAGATCCGTATTTCACCACCCAGGATCTGGTTGCCCGTGGTGCTATTAAGCACCTGGATATCGATGTAAATACGGTTAAATTTACGGTTGAACTTGGGTACCCGGCAGCGACTATCGAAAATCAGATTAAAGCAGATCTGAAAGCGTTGGTTGAAGGCATCGAGGGTATTGATCATTGTGAAATCACCCTGGATTGGGCAATTGTCGCTAATCGTACACAGCGCGATATGCCGAGCATGTATCGTGTGAAAAACATTGTCGCTGTGGCGTCAGGTAAGGGCGGTGTAGGTAAATCAACAACGTCTGTTAACCTTGCTATTGCGTTGGCACAAGAAGGCGCTCGTGTTGGCCTGCTTGATGCAGATATTTATGGCCCAAGCCAACCCATGATGTTGGGTATTCCGGAAGAAACCCGCCCGGAATTTGTTGATGAAAAACACTTTAAACCGATTTTTGAGCACGGTATTCAGACAATGTCGATGGGTTACATGGTCACCGATAAAACGCCGATGGTATGGCGTGGACCGATGGTGAGCGGTGCATTGCAACAATTACTGACGCAATGCATGTGGAATGATCTTGATTAC
Source organism: BD1-7 clade bacterium (assembly GCA_902705835.1). NCBI lineage: Bacteria > Pseudomonadati > Pseudomonadota > Gammaproteobacteria > Cellvibrionales > Spongiibacteraceae > BD1-7 clade bacterium. Next base: position 14,691 of record CACSIN010000013.1, on the reverse strand, counting down.
TTGATAGTCGACATGCCGCCAGGTACGGGTGATATTCAGTTGACCCTAGCTCAGAAAGTACCAGTAACAGGTGCGTTGATTGTTACTACACCGCAGGATATAGCCTTGCTGGATGCGAAGAAAGGTATCGAAATGTTCCGTAAGGTAGACATCCCGGTATTGGGAATGGTTGAGAATATGGCGACGCACATTTGCACGAACTGCGGTCACGAAGAGCATATCTTTGGTGAAGGTGGTGGTGCCCGTATTGCCGAAGAATACAACGCGGATTTGCTTGGGTCCTTGCCATTGGCATTGGAGATTCGAGAAGGTACCGATAAAGGCAAGCCGACTATGGTGCAAGACCCGGATGGCAAAATTGCGGCTATCTATCGTGACGTAGCACGCCGTGTTGCAGGTAAACTGGCAGAACGTGGTCAGAACGATTCGAATTCTCCGGTTCAGATGATTGTCACCGACGCTTAAGGCATTGGCTTGGCGATAGCTTAACTCATGATTAATCCTGTGGTGAACGGACTCACGGCGGGAAAACGTATAACAATCAGGTAATACACAATGACAATTAAGTCTGACAAATGGATTCGCCGTATGGCGCAGGATCAAGGCATGATCGAGCCTTTTGAACCTGGACAGGTTCGTTATGATGGCGAGCATAAGTTGATCTCATACGGTACATCCAGCTACGGCTATGATGTTCGCTGTTCAGATGAGTTTAAGATCTTTACGAACGTGCATTCTGCAACTGTTGACCCTAAGAATTTTGATGAACGCAGCTTCGTTGATATACAAAGTGACGTTTGTATTATTCCGCCTAACTCGTTCGCATTGGCACGTACCGTCGAGTTTTTTCGTATTCCGCGTAATGTACTAACCATTTGTTTAGGTAAATCTACTTATGCACGGTGCGGTATTATTGTGAATGTCACTCCGCTAGAGCCAGAGTGGGAAGGGCATGTGACATTGGAATTCTCTAACACGNCCAATCTACCTGCAAAGATATATGCGAACGAGGGCGTCGCGCAGATGTTGTTTTTTGAATCTGACGAAGTGTGTGAAACCTCGTATAAAGATCGCGGCGGCAAGTATCAGGGGCAACTCGGTGTAACTTTGCCAAAAGCCTGATCATCGGGGTTGTAGTTGTGTAGTTGTGTAGTTGTGTAGTTGTGTAGTTTAGCTTTGCACCCTTGCCCGTGTGTTATGTACAGGCGGGGTGATGACTTTAGTATTTGTAGTATCTAGGCATTCATTCCATGAAAATCGAAAAAAACACTGTCGTTCAGTTTCATTATCTTCTGCGCGATGTTGAAGAAGACAAGCAAATCGAAACCTCCCGTGACGGCGACCCTGTCGCTTTTCTTTGTGGGCATGGCAACATTATTCGTGGTCTTGAAGAGTCGTTGATCGGCCAGGAAGCGGGCGATTGTTTGACCGTAGAGGTGCCGCCCGAAAAAGCCTACGGCTTGCGTCGTGATGGTAATGAGCAACGTGTGCCGATTAAGCACCTAGCTGAAAAGAAAAATATCCGCCTGAGACCGGGCATGATTGTTAACATTCAGACTGAAAAAGGTGTGAAACAGGCAACGGTGATCAAAGCTGGGAGGTTTAATGTGGATGTTGATACCAACCACCCATTGGCAGGGAAGGCGCTGAGCTTTGATATAGAGATTATCGATATTCGTGCTGCAGAGCAGGTTGAAATCGATCATGGCCACGCCCATGGTGTCGGCGGTCATCACCACTAACGTTTACTGCGCGTCTGGCTGAAATCTTCAGACGTCGATTATGCGTCAATTTGTCGGCTATTGCTGACAGGTTGATGCTCCCTTCTTTTTGAGTGTTGGTGCTCCAACGCCCATGTCTGAATCCTCTCTTTCTAATCAGCCTTGGCCCTGTTCAATGGTCAGTGTTAATCAGCATTTGTGTTAATAGAATCGTTGCCAGAAGTGGCTGTGAAAGCATCAGGATATTGTAGCGAAGTTAGCGGTCACAAAGCTGCAAATGCCCGTATTTATGGGAATCATTTGTGTGGCTGTTAAAAGTGGGAGGTTGCTGACGTATGTTAAACGAATGCCTACCGTCTATTGCGTGTGATATCTCGAATAACAAAACGTGCAGGGTTTAGCGCCGCAGCCATCGGAAAGGGGATCGGTAGTGGACGAGATAATGCGTATGCTGTAATCAGTGCAGCACTGATCGGAGCGCTACCGAATCCGCGTGAACCGTGACCAATATTCACAAAAAGACCATCGTGATAACTGCCAGGAAGCGGTATATGACTGCGCGCGTTTTTACCTAGCAAAGAAAATGTTCTGTCAAAATCCGTTACATTGAACAGGGGGCCGACCATGGGTAGGTAATCAGGCGTTGTGCATCGGAAACCGACTCGTCCGCNGATCGTGTCATTACCTGTTTTTTCTGTCGAAAAATCCGGTAAATAATCAGCCAGGTTCTGCAGGTTTTGGGTATGGATGGCGTCGTTCAAGTTCAGGTCAGTATTTTTCAGCTCGTAGCTGGCACCGCAAGTGTATACATCAGGTTCGTCAGGTGCTGAAGGGCAGATATAGCCCTTGTGGCAAATGACGGTTTTTAGCGCTGGCAGCCCAGTACTATCAAATTCACTGACTTGACCGCGTATTGGTTTGGTCGGCAGGGCTTCGGAATCGGAGATGTTTGATAACAGCGCGTTGGTTGCTGATGCCGTGCAAAGCACCACCAAGTCAACCGCAAACTCCGCTTTACTGGTCGTTACCTGCCAACGTCCATCTGCTTGCTTTTGAGCTCTGCGCAGAGTTTCGTTGCAACGAAATTCAATGTCCGAATGCTGTGTAAATGCTTCTCGGAGTTGGTTTTGTCTGATCCAACCTGTTTGCGGATACCAAATTGCCTCATGGTTAAGGCGTGTGCCAGCAATATCGCTGGCATCTTTAGCGGATACGCGATGGGCAATACCGACAGCACTGAAACGTTGATGCAGATGGGTGTGCTGCTCGCTGGGTTTATCGATTAATTGCAACATACCCGTGCGGAAGTAGCCGGCCCGCATTGCCGGTTGCTGGTAGTAGCGATCAGCATATAACAGGCTGAACAGATTAAATTCACTGAGTATTTCTGCCCGGTGCGATAATTTCGGAAACAACACACCCTGAGGGTTACCGGAGGCTGCCTTCATCGGTGCATCAGCTGTATCGATCAGGGTGGTTGCGATACCTGCTTCTGACAATGCTTTGGCCGTGGTACATCCGGCTATGCCCGCGCCAACGACCAATGCGGTGCGTGGTGGCGATGGGATTGTTGGTCGGTAAATAGGCCAAAATGGTTTATTCGGCGAGTTCCGTGTGACCGGATGTGTATGGTCAAATACCTCTGGCAAACCAACATAACCGCCGCGAATCATTTCGCGTTTTTTGCCAAACCCTTTTACTTTTTTAACGGTGAAACCGGCTGATTTCAGGCCGCGGCGAACGATACCTGCCGCCGTAAAACTGGCATAGGTGGTATCTCGGTTGCTGAGGCGGGCCATGAGGTTAAAGAGTCTATCTGTCCACATGTCGGGGTTTTTCGACGGTGCAAATCCGTCAAGAAACCACGCGTTAACCGCAGATTCAGGTTGGCGTTGGATGATCCGGTGATCGTTTTCGAGCAGCGCACTGAAGCCGTCAATCACGTCATTGAAAAGTAATATCAACCGCACATTGTCGAATAGTTCGAGGGTGTGCATCCCTTGGATTAATGGCGGGTAATCCCGAATCAGCGCTTCGCGAACATCAGCGAACCCTGGCCATGCAGATAATGCCTGAATTAAATCGTCTTTTTGCAACGGATGTAATTCGCATGAGATGAAAACCAGTTGGTCATCAGCGTTGGCAAATTGGCGCCAAAGTGTCGCTGCCTGCAAAAAATTCAGGCCGGTACCAAAACCGGTTTCAGCAATCACAAAGGATTCAGGCGCACAAGGTGCAGTGGTTAATAGCGTTGAAAAACGCTCCGTCAGATAATTATTCTGTAGAAATACAAAATGGCTTTCGGCGGCACCGTCGTCCGCCGAAAAATAGACGTCATCGTAGTCAGTCGATACGGGCGTACTGCTGTTGCGCCACGAAATATCGGCACGGCTGAATGACGTCATCGATAGCGCGCTGGGTTAGCCTAAGGTCACAGAAGGTAGGGCAGGAGCCTCAACTTCCATTTTTTTCTTCGGCGCCATCACTGTAGCGTTGCCGACAGCAACCACGGTGCCTTCCTGATTTGTGCAGGTGCACTTCAGGCCAACAATGGCTTTTTCTTCACGAACGGTTTCAACTTCCAGTTCAACGGTGATCTCGTCGTCGATGAATACGGGTGCTTTAAACTTCAGCTCTTGACCCAGGTAGATGGTACCGGGCCCTGGTAGCTCAACAGCTAGTGCTGCGCTAACGAGTGCGCCAGTGTACATGCCATGCGCGATGCGTTTGCCGAAGGGAGTCGTGGCTGCGAATTCGTCATCTAGGTGAACAGGATTGACGTCGCCGGATACTTTGGCGAAAAGCGTAATATCGTCTGCAGTACAAGTTTTGGTGTAGGTGGCTTTTTGGCCGATGGAGATTTCGTTGATGGTGACATTAGTCAACTTGCTCACGGTGCATCCTCTCGTTGATATACAGGCAAAAGGCAGTGAGTGCCTTTTTAAAAAGAGGTGCATTCTAGCCCACTTTCAACGACAGCCCAAACCGGGTTGTTATTCAACTAGTCGGCGTGGGTATGTTGGCTGGGTATTTGAGACGTTGGTAGTGGAATTGACGCCGTTTTGCAGGGCTGACATGGCGGCAGATAATCGAGCAGACTATTAATGGCTTGTTCGGCCAAATATCGGCTGGTACTCGAGGTGCCGCCGATGACATTCAATAATGGATGTTTACCATCAGGGCATATCAATTCAAGGATATGGTCCATTGTGCTGTTGATAGAGCGACCCATGAAGTTGACGTAGGGCACACTGAAGCTGTTCTCAACTTGCCCCGTGGAAATGGGGTCCATGCCATAGCGNCCGAGCAGTTCATTCATTCTATGCATGTTTTGCTCGAGTTTATCTTCGCCGGTGTCTACCGTTTTTTGTCGCAGGCCACCGACAAGCCACTGATCACTGTTGTTGGGCGCTGCTGTCGGCAACATGAGCAACCCGCGTTTGTTTGCCTCAGTGAGCACGGTCATTTCATTTTTGTCGTTAGCGTGTTGGCAGGTAATGAAGAACAACTTGAGTTTTTCTGCGGAACACCGGCTGTGATAGTCGAATAACTGTTCGCTAAGTTTTAATGAGCCGACACCCGAAGCGTTGATGATGGTTCGGGTGCTGATCAGACACACTTTGTTTTGTGGGTCAGTTAGTGTGACGATCCATTTTCCGTCGGAGCGTCGTGCGCTGGTAATTTCATGGTGGAATCGAAAATCTGCCCGTTGTTTTTTTGCAGCTTCAAGCAGTGCATAAAGCAACGTTTGGGAGTCACAAACCTGCTCCAATAGATGAACACCTTTGTCATCCGCAAAGTGATCTTCGCATGTAACCGGGTGACCGGTAAATTTGGCAATCCAGCGATACACTGAAAAAGCCCGCTCACTGCGGGCGCTGTGGTGGCTAGCGAAGCGAATCACGGTAGGCACGTCGCGGCAAATGTCGGGCGCACGTTGTTTCATGATCGATGCTTCTTTCAGGCTTCGCCTGACTAATCCCAACTCGTAGTGTTCCATATGGCGGAAGCCACGAGTTAGAATCGGAATTAAGGCACTGGTACCTGATCCTGCGCCTTGTCGATCGATGACAAGCGTTTTGAGTCCGCGGCTAGCAGCGTCCAGCGCGATGCTGGTGCCGTTTATGCCTGCGCCGATGACAATAGTATCGAAGTGTTCCATGCGCTCGCTCTGTATACCGTTCCTTTATAAGCTTATTTGAAAAAGAAAATTGTGCGAGTTTGAACCGGTTACCTTTAGACCAATCAAATTTGCGCGTGTTTACATTCACGACCGGTAAAAAGTGAGATAAGCTGTTACGAAACTAAAATATATACAACGCACGGATGAAGCATTGGGGCTGACATGTTCGAACAAGAAATCAACAAACGTCTAGACGCTCTGAATATCTCAAGAGATGTCGACTTATATAAATATAATAATCTGTTGGAAATCTACGCAGAGAACGAATCCAAGTACGGGAGCCGCGCGGCTTATACGAGCTTGGGGAGAACGATTACCTATCAAGAGTTGGGCTCGTATTCCGATGCGTTTGCCAGTTACTTGCAAAACCATACGAATTTGAAAGAGGGTGATCGTATAGCGATCCAGCTGCCGAATATCATTCAATACCCTGTTGCGGTTTTGGGTTGTATGAAGGCAGGTTTGATTGTCGTTAACACCAATCCTTTATATACCGAACGTGAGCTTGAGCATCAGTTTAACGATGCGGGTGCCAAGGCGTTGCTGGTTTTGGCCAATGTTGCTGATACGGCTGCAAAAGTTGTCGCACACACCGGTGTTGAGACCGTTATTGTTACTGAGCTTGCAGATCTCCACCCGGTACCGAAGCGTCAGCTACTGAATTTTGCCGTTAAATACGTCAAAAAAATGGTGCCTAACTTCAATATTCCAGGTGCTGTTCGTTTTACAGATGTGATGAAAAAAGGCAGTCACAAAAAGCCAACGATTGCCAAACCCTCATACGATGATGTTGCTGTACTCCAATACACCGGGGGAACAACTGGTGTTGCGAAAGGCGCCATGTTAACCCATGGCAATTTGATCGCAAATACTCTCCAATCTACCCCGATCTTTGATACCTATGGCTTGGATGACCATGGTGAAATCGTTGTTCAGCCACTGCCTCTTTATCATATTTACGCTTTTACGGTGGGTCTCATCGTGATGTGTAAAGGCGCGCATACGGTACTCATTCCAAACCCGAGAGACTTGCCAGCGCTGGTGGGTGAATTGAAGAAATGGGAGTTCAGCGGGTTTTGCGGTTTGAACACCTTGTTTGTCGCGTTGTGTAACAACGATGAATTTCAGCAAATTGATTTTTCAAATCTTAAAATGACCCTTTCTGGGGGGATGGCATTGACCAAATATGCTGCCGATCTGTGGCATACCGTTACTGGTACTCATATTTATGAAGGTTATGGTTTGACTGAAACGTCGCCAGTTGTGTCGGTGAATAGCGGTAATGGCATGCGCGTTGGCACGATTGGTGTGCCGGTGCCGAAAACCGAAGTTGATATTCGTGACGATGACGGAAAAAGCGTTGGCTTGAATGAACGTGGCGAACTATGCGTGAAGGGTCCCCAGGTGATGAAGGGCTATTGGCAGCGTGAAGAGGCAACCGCTGAATCAATCAAAGATGGCTGGTTTTATACCGGTGACGTTGCTGTAATGGATGATCAGGGATACCTAAAGATTGTTGATCGTAAGAAAGACATGATTTTGGTGTCTGGTTTCAATGTGTACCCGAATGAAGTCGAAGATGTCGCAACAGGGCATCCGGGGGTACTTGAATGTGCTGCGATCGGCGACAATGATGAACACTCCGGTGAGGTTGTGCATCTCTATGCAGTGAAGAAAGATCCTCAGGTAACCGAACGTGAAATCATCGATTATTGCCGTGAAGAGCTTGCCGCCTATAAAGTGCCAAAGCGTGTTTTCTTCCGTGACGAGTTGCCAAAAACCAATGTCGGTAAGATTCTACGTCGAAAAGTACGTGAGCAGGCTGCAGGTGAGTAATAACAGCCTGTTCCAGCCTATTGACGTTTAAGTACTAGATAAAGAGCGTGTTGTGTGAGCTGGTCAGAGAGTTTTGACGCTGTTGTCGATAACAACACTCAAGTTGTCATTCTCGGCAGTATGCCAGGGGTAAAATCACTTGAGGATGCGCAATACTATGCGCATCCTCGAAATGCCTTCTGGCCTATCACCCAATCCCTCTTTGGAATTCCTTTTTCTGACCCGTACGATGAGCGATTGCAACGATTGAATAGCGGCGGCCTAGGGTTGTGGGATGTCTATTCTCGTTGCTATCGAGCCGGTAGCCTCGATAGCAATATCGACCGATCTTCTGCATCAATCAATGATTTTGCTGGTTTGTTCCAGCGATTCCCCCACATTCATACGGTGGCACTCAACGGGAAAGCAGCACAGAATGCCTTTCAAAAACACGTGGTGCGTGCCGGTAACTTGCCCAACTCAGTGCAGTGCGTTTTTTTGCCTTCAACCAGTCCAGCCTATGCGTCGATGACATTCGAGCAAAAATTGGCCGCGTGGCAGGCGCTTCAAAAAGCTCTGGAAGATGGCGTCTCGATGGAAAAGAAAGAGGTTTCTGGTAATGAGCATGATGCTTGATCAAGCCAGCGCAGAACAATGGGTAGAGGATGCCCTAGCGGTAATCTATCAGAGGATTCAGCAAGGCAAAGATGTAAGCCCGGCAGCGCGTTTGGCGCTTGAAGGCCAAGTCGATCTGCTTTTGGCCTTTGAGCTGCTCGAATTTAGTTGGTTACGTGACCGTGTTGTTTGGCATCATCGATTGGCGACTAATGAAGCGCCTTCGGCGTTATTTTGGGAGTGGCTTGAAGCCCGGCTGGGCTTTGTATTGCCTCTGAAAATGACAGAGGCGCCGGTTTATCGCGCAGGAAGCTAATCGTCAGTATTGTCAATCAAGTTGCTAGGCTGCCAGTGCGATGGTAATGCCGTAGATTGACGTTTATCCATATCAAACCCTGCTAACACAAGGTGACCTTGCGCAGCGCATTCGCCATTAGCAAACAAATGTTGTTCCATACGCATACTCTTGGTGCCGACGTGCGAACACCACGTTTTCAGGGTGACAACATCTGTCATTTTTATCTCTCGTAATAAATCCATTTCAATACGCACAACCACGGTATAGGGGATTGGGCCGTCTTCAATGGCCTGGAAAAACGTCAGCCGACCCATATCAAAATACTGCAGGTACACGTTATTGGAAACGTGGCCTAACTGATCAATGTCGGCAAATCGAACTTGAAGTGGGGTTTCTACGATGGGCAATTTCATGGGGTAGCCTGCGGATGTCAGATTATTCGTCGAGGTGTGCTTGCCAGGCTTGTTCTGCGCCGCTCTGTTCATCAAGAAGCTGGATGGGCCACTGTGCTTGAACCCAAGTCGGATCATGTTCGATAGTGAAGTCGAATTCTCGCGGATGGTTACCTGCCTCGATCATATCCAACAAGTAATCATTGGCGATTTCAGGTCGGTAAACGCGCCAGATTAATTCACGGTAACCGTCATGAGATATGCTCGCTAAAAACAGCGCGTTACCGTCTTTGCTGAGTGACTCATGCAGGGATTCTTCAAAGTTCTGCAGTAGTTTGATTTCGTCTTGGTTTGGCAGGCGTTTGTCGGTGTGATTTTTGTAACAGATGATCATCGACAGATTCCAAGCAAAAACCGGCTTGGGTTCAAAACCTTTCATGGCTGCGTTGACGATAGCCACGCCGGGGTATCCATCTTGGGTGAATTCAATCAGGGTTGGGGTTTCTTCAGGAATAATAACTTTGTATTCAGGCATGGCGGGTACTGCAGTTGGATAAAGGTTGCATAGTTTTGCGATTTTGCAGTGATAAATCAAGCGGCCAATGCACACATGCGTTGGTGAGTGCTCAGGCCGTGAATGGAATGGTTTGTGATTGGCACTATTACTGTTTTCGCCTTCATGATTTGAATAGCTGGGGACTACAGTGAGGCAATGTCGGGGGTTGGAAGAAAGCAGTACTATCTGCGTATGCCAAAGCCTGCTGATAGTTTCTGCGTCTTCCTCATTGGATTGTGCGCGTTGTTATTGCAACGTGGCGGATTTCTGCGGTTCTAGATCTTCCTCGATAACACGGTGCAAGCCTGGCAGTTTGATGGTCATCGCTGTCCAGAATGGTAGCCACGCGTCCGGTTTATCTTTAATTTGCAACCGCAGTCCATTGCGATCATCTTGCACAACCCACTCATTACCAAAGTCATCTGCGAAAACATCACCGGCAATGGCACCTTGCTGCAATAGTATATCTTCCACGCAGCCGTCAATACGTTGGCTCATGACACACTCCCTTAGAGTTTTTTGTTGGTGCCTCTAAGTTTAGCGGTAATGGGAGTTTTCGCTCCTGATCAGCGTTTGCGCTGCTTTGACGGCCGTTTTTTGTGATTGGATGCGCCGGTTTCTCGCGGCGGAAGCCCTGTGTGCTGTGATAAAAAGCGTTGATGGCGACCCGCAGTTGTACGGTGGTTTTCTCGTGGTATCAGGTGCTTTTTGCTGTTGCCAATCAAATCTGCACGTCCCATTCGACGTAATGCTTCTCGCAGGGTGTCCCAGTTTTCAGGGGCGTGATAGCGCAGAAATGCTTTATGCAGCCGTCGGGCCTTGTGGCCTTTGGCTGTTTCCACTGTTTCACGTCCGACTTTTTTCAGCGGGTTAAGCTGTGTGTGGTACATAGTCGTGGCGTTTGCCATTGGCGAGGGATAAAATGTTTGAACCTGATCCGCTCTGAAGCCATTTTCCTTGAGCCAGAGCGCCAGATTCATCATATCTTCGTCGCTGGTTCCAGGGTGTGCAGCGATAAAGTAAGGAATAAGGTACTGTTCTTTGCCTGCTTCTTTGGAGAACTTTTCAAACATCTTTTTGAAGGCGTCATAGGTTCCCATACCCGGCTTCATCATTTTCGACAAAGGGCCTTCCTCGGTATGTTCAGGGGCAATTTTTAGGTAACCACCGACATGGTGAGTAACTAACTCCTTTACATACTCAGGTGTGCGAACAGCAAGGTCGTAACGTAGACCAGAGGCGATGAATACGCGTTTCACGCCTTCAATGTCACGCGCATCCCGATAGAGATCAACGAGAGGCATTTGGTCCGTCTGTAAGTTTTTACAAATATTGGGCCAAACACACGAGAGACGTCGACAGCTGCTTTCCGTCTTTTTGTCGATACATGCCATGCGCCACATATTTGCGGTTGGCCCGCCGAGATCAGAAATAATCCCGGTGAACCCCGGTGTTTTGTCGCGTATATTTTCAATCTCTCGAAGAATCGAGTCTTTCGAGCGGTTTTGAATGATACGGCCTTCGTGCTCGGTGATTGAGCAGAAAGAGCAACCACCAAAACAACCACGCATGATGTTGACCGAGAATTTAATCATATCGTACGCGGGAATCGTCGCGTCACCATATGATGTGTGCGGTAGCCGGGTGTAAGGCATCTCAAAAACCCAATCCATCTCATCGGTTTCAAGCGGCATTGGAGGAGGGTTCATCCACACTTCCCGGTCACCGTGTTTTTGCACTAATGCTCGTGCATTACCGGGGTTAGTTTCTTGGTGAAACACTCGTGATGCGTGTGCATAAAGCACAGTGTCTGATTTAACAGATTCAAATGCAGGCAAGCGCACAACTGCTTTGTCAGTTAGGTTCAAAAGGTGCTTGTCGGCCGCGATCTTCTTCGGATCCATCAGGGTAACAACCTGAACTTCAGAAGACGAGGCAGTATCATTCGATGCAGTCGGTGGCTGCTCCAACTCCTCTTTCATCTCGTAGGGGTTGGAATGCTGCTCGATGATGCCGGGTGTGTCGAGAGAGGTTGAATCAATAACTTGCCAGTCTTTCGGTACCGACTTTAGTGAAAAAGCAGTTCCTCGAATATCGCGAATCTTGTCACAGGTATCGCCATTGGCGATACGGTGGGCAATTTCAACGATGGCGCGTTCGGCATTGCCGTAAACCAATATATCGGCTTTGGCGTCGATCAGCGCAGAGCGTCGCACTTTATCGCTCCAATAATCGTAGTGAGCAATACGGCGCAAACTGGCTTCAATACCGCCGATGATAATAGGAATGTCTTTATACGCCTCACGACACCGTTGTGAATACGACAAAACGGCACGGTCAGGTCGTGCACCGCCCTTACCACCCGGGGTGTATGCGTCATCCTTACGAATTTTAAGGTCTGCCGTGTAACGATTGATCATCGAATCCATATTGCCGGCAGAAACACCAAAAAACAGATTGGGTTTTCCGAGCTTCATAAAATCGGATTTATCTTGCCAAGCCGGCTGCGCAATAATACCAACACGAAACCCTTGTGCTTCTAATACGCGGCCAATTACCGCCATACCGAAGCTCGGGTGATCAACGTAGGCATCGCCACATACGATGATAACGTCACAACTATCCCAGCCAAGCTGATCCATTTCCTCTCGGCTCATGGGCAGCTGAGGGGCAGGGGTCAGGCATTCAGCCCAGTATTTGCGATAGGAATAAAGCTCTTTGGCAGCGGTCATTAATAGGCTCGGTTGTCGCAGTGATTAGCGCAATTCAGATGAAAAGGTTGCCGATTATACGTGAATGCGAGGAATTGGTCTTGCTGAGAGTATTCAGGCTGCCGAGAGTTCGACAGCCGGGAAGATAAATGTGCTGGAAGTTTAGGCGGATGCCGCTTCTGTCACGTCTTCAATCAAGTCAAAAAGCTCGCGGAACTGATCGGTAAGCTTATGACTTGGCATGTAATAGGGCATCGGCTTTTGTGCACGATGCGATTCTTTCATCTTTATCGATGACGATAAAAACACATCCAGCACCGGCAGCTGTTCTTCACGGAGTTCCTCAACTAACTCAGTTGGCATATTTGCTTGAGAGTTAAATTGATTCACAACAATGCCTTCAATGCGCAAATCCGGGTTATGGTCTTCTTGCAGTTCAACCAGGTTGTTCAGCAGGTTATACAGGGCTGATTTAGAAAACGTATCGCAGTCGAAAGGGATAAGGACTGATTGTGAGGCGATGAGCGCGGATTTGCTATAGAAGTTGAAGTTTGGCGGCGTATCGATGTAGATCCGTTCGTAGTGCTTTTCGAGTTCGATCAAGGCATCGCGCAGCTTGTATATTTTATACTTACTTTCGAGTTCTTTTTCCATGAACTCTAGCGCAGGGTTTGATGGCATCAGATCAAGGTTCTCAAACTCGGTCTGAACGATAAAACTATCGGCAGACTTCTTAGAGCTGAAAAAACCACCGGCAGACTGTTTGAACAAACCAGCAACAGACGTGTCTGGCGAGTTTCGTAGCTCATCGGAGTGAGTATCTACTCCCAGATAGAAACTGGAATTACCCTGAACGTCGAGGTCAACGAGTAAGGTTTTATAGCCAATAGAGGCACTGACAGCAGCCAGATTACAGCTGATGCTGGATTTACCAACACCGCCTTTCTGATTGAAAATAACGCGACGCATTGCGATAGTCCTTCATGCGGGAACACTGAAGTGGGCTATTTTAGGTGTCAAAATCATATGTTGCAAAGTAATCCTCTCGACATTGTTAGTTGTTGGCGGGCGCGCGCTTATATAGCGGTAGTACAGATGGATGAATCCTTTGCTGTCAGTCCCAGTAAACTTCTTTTCTCTTTATAAGTTTGTAAGACACCAATACGAACATCAGCACTCAGGAGTATCTCAATGGCACTGCAGCCCGTCGAATTGATCAATCAGCGAATATTGATAACCGGAGCAACCGGGTTTGTTGCTAACCCAATTATTGAATCTCTTTCAGCAAACAATAAGGTGTTTGCTGCGGCGCGCTTCAAAGACGAATCAGCAAAGCAGAAAATTGAAGCATTAGGGGCCGAAGCGCTAGTTTTGGATCTTGGAGATGATCAACTCGTCGGTTTGCCAGCGGATATTGATTATGTGATTAACCTCGCGGTTGCCAAATCGGGTAAGTGGAGCATCGATATGAAGGTCAACGCCGAAGGTGTCGGCAAATTGTTGATCGCGTATCCGAAGGCAAAAGCCTTTCTGCATTTCTCATCGACCGCTGTCTATGAATACGCAGGGCACGAGCCACGCAGTGAAAAATCCCCTTTGGGTGACAACCATCGAAGCCTTTTCGAGACCTATAGTATTTCAAAAATTTCGGCGGAAACTGTTGCAAGCTTTGTCGCAAAGCAGCAGCGAACACCATTGACCATCGCACGCTTAAACGTTCCTTATGGGTCATTTCCGTGTTGGCCGTTTTTCCATGCAAAAATGATGGAGGCGAAAATGCCTATAGACGTACATCCCGAGGGGCCGAATGGCTACAGCCCAATACACGGTGACGATATTGTCAGGGCCGTACCTTATCTGTTGGCTGCTGCTACACCAGATGTAGAAGTGGTAAATCTGGGCGGTAGTGTGGTCGTTGGCATTGAGGAGTGGTGTGAATATATAAGTGAGCTGACTGGTTTGTCTCCTATATATAACTCAACAAACAATGCACTTGGCAATTTAACGGTGGACGTTAGTAAGCTCGAGAGTATTGCAGGCCCGTCGACCGTTGATTGGAAACAGGGCGTTCGAGTAATGCTTGAAGATCTGGCGCCCGAATTATTGCTATCCCGTTGAGTTTTTAGGGAAAGTCGAGGGTATTTTGACCAATAGTTTGGTTGTGTGAATGGGTTTGGGAAAAAGCGTAAAAAAACACTTGCGCGGAAAATGAGGTTCCCTATAATGCGCCTCCTCTTCACGCAGACAGGCAAACGCCAGCAACGTGTAGAGGCACTTTTTAAAGTGACTGAGTGAATGTGTTAGCCGGCTGAAAGCCTCACTAAATACTTTCACAAAAACTTAAAAAAGTGCTTGCGTATCAAGAGCTTGTCTCTATAATGCGCACCTCCTGACAAGGCA